>CAYVUX010000515.1:0-2957 GCA_964455075.1 uncultured Desulfobacteraceae bacterium
GGACGTGCTTTCCTCCTCCCTGGTCCTCGCTTCCGTCATCCTGGGCTACACCGGGGTGGATGTGGCCTTCCGGGGCATCACGCTCGACCAGGCGGCCGCGGTCCTCTTGCTTGTCTTCATCGCCCATGCCGGTTGGCAACTTCTGCGAGACGGTATGCGGGTCCTCCTGGACGCGTCCATCGACGCGCGGACACTCGTGGAGATCCAATCCATCATCGAAGAGGAGCCCGCGGTTGCGGAAGTCAAGTCCCTGGTGGGGAGAAACGCCGGCCGGTTCCGCTTTCTCCAGGCAGACCTGGCCCTCCGCACGGAGGACCTCCAAAAGGCTCACCGGATCAGCGAGCACATCAAAAAACGTATTCGCGAGCGGGTTCCCCGGGTGGAGCGGATTACTGTCCACTATGAGCCACGGGAGCGCTCTCATGCCCGGATCGCGATTCCCCTGGCCGATCGTTCCGGGGGATTGAGCGAGCATTTTGGCGAGGCACCGTACTTCGCCCTTGTCAATATCCATTTGTCCAACCGCAGCATCGAAAGTCAGGAGGTCATGAAAAACCCCTGCCTGGGCTTAGATAAGGGCAAGGGAATCTGCGTGGCGGAGTGGCTGGTCCAGCAGGGCGTAGACGAAGTGCTGCTAAAAAGCGGAATCAAGCACCGGGGTCCGGGGTACGTGTTCTCCGATGCGGGCATTATGATGAAAGAAGTCTCTGCGGACGATCTTCGTGAGGTACTCGAGACACGCCTCTCACCGGATTTTGAGGCGGATTGAGCCGATCGGCGCGTCACTCAGAAGCATCGTGGGTTTCCTGAAAAAGCATTTCAACTGAGAAGGAGGCTTCGAACCATGCCCGCCAAACCGACTTACCATGCGCTGGAGCAGAGGGTAGAAGAACTGGAAGCGGAGATTGCCAGGCGGAAGGAGGAGGCAAGAGCGCTCCGTCAGAGCGAGAAGCAATACACCCTGTCCTTTGAACATGCCGTGGATGCCATCTTCTGGGCGGACCCCGAAACCGGGATCATCACCAACTGCAACAGGGCGGCGGAAAGGCTCCTGGAAAAACCCAGGGATCTCATCATAGGAAGTTACAACACCACGCTTCATCCATCGGAGCATTCGCGACGGTACACAGAGATGTTCAAGAGGCACCTGGAAGAAGGGGGTTCCGTGGACGACGAGGCGGAAGTGATAACCAGTTCGGGAAAAATGAAACCCATCCATATCACCGCTTCGGTGATATCTATTGGCGAAAGCACTGTTGTCCAGGGCATTTTCCGGGATATTTCCGAGAGGAGGGCAGCAGAGGAGCGCCTGCGGGAGAGCGAACAGAAGTACAGGAACTTGTTCGATGAATCCAGGGACGCCATCTATGTCACCTCAAAAGACGGTCGATTTCTGGATGCAAATCGAGCCCTGATTGAGCTTTTCGGGTACACCCGGAGGGAGCTGATGGAAGAGCTCAATGTGCGCGAACTCTACGCCCATCCCGATGACAGAACCAGGTTCCAGCGGGAGATTGAAAAAGAGGGATCCGTCAGAGACTATGAAGCAAGATTCGTGAAAAAAAGCGGCGCTCTGATGGACTGCCTTTTGTCTGCAACGCTTTGGCGCTCCGGAGACAGGCGCGTATCGGGGTACCAGGGCATTATTCGCGATATCACGATGCAAAAAAGGGCCCAGGAGGAACTGAGAGAGAGGGAATCTCATTACCGCGCCATGGTAGACGCTTTCGATGGGTTGATCTACAAATGCTCCCAGGACTATCGGGTGGAATTCATGAACGAGAGGCTCATAAAGCGCACGGGCTATGATGCAACCGGCTGCCTTTGCTACGAGGCGCTTCACAATCTCCAATCCGTGTGCCCCTGGTGTGTGAATGACAGGGTGTTCAAGGGCGAAACGGTCCGCTGGGAAGTGCAAAGCCCCGCAGACAATCGATGGTATTACATTGTGAATGCTCCCATCCATCACGCGGACGGAAGCATGTCAAAGCAGGCCATGATTTTGGACATCACCGACCGCAAAGAAATGGAAGAAGAGCTCAAGAGGAGCTCTGATAAAATCAAGTTGTTTGCCTATTCCGTATCCCATGATCTCAAGAGCCCAGCCGTCGCGATCTACGGTCTCACAAAGCGCCTTCAAGCGAGTTACGCCGAACTGCTCGATGCGACGGGAAGGAGCTATTGCGATCAAATCGTGAATGCGGCTGAGCAGATTGCCGCCCTGGTGGAACAAGTCAACCTCTATATATCCGCCAAAGAGAGTCCCTTGTCCGTAGAGGAGGTGAAGATCAGGGAAGTCATAAACATGGTCAGGGATGAATTTGCTCCCTCGCTCAGCATCCGGGCAATCACCTGGTCCGAACCGGAGCGCTTGCCCGAAATCAGAATGGACAGGATTGCCTGTTTGCGGATCATAAGGAATCTCGTGGACAACGCATTAAGGTACGGCGGAGAAAAGCTGAGTGAAATTCGAATTGGGTACGATGAGACGGACGATTTTCACATCATTTCGGTGAGCAACAACGGCATCGGCATCGAAGTGGAGGCGTCAGAAAAGATCTTCGAGCTGTTTCAGCGCCAGGAAACGTCGAGAGGGGTGAGTGGTACCGGCTTGGGGCTGGCCATTGTGAGAGAGCTCGCAGAGCAGCACGGCGGGAGTGTCTGGGTGGAGTCCGCACCAAAAGAGTGGACGTGCTTCCATATCTCCATACAAAAAGACTTGTGAACATGGCATGCAAAAGGAAACCCGGAAGGCCTTTTTGCCTGTCCCAGGTCATGATTTGCCTTTTGGGGCATGCCGGCCCATGGCCCTTTGGCCTAAGACGCGGTACGCCATGCGGAAGGCGATTCGCATCATGCCAATCCGGAATGGGATCCAGTACGGACCGACAATAGTTTTTCACCATGCCGGGATGCCTGCCGCAGAGACTGTGTCGTAATTCGTCATCCCGGACAAG
>CAYVUX010000516.1:0-2956 GCA_964455075.1 uncultured Desulfobacteraceae bacterium
GCATAAAAGGTCCATTTCCGGCACAAAACCGGCAATGATCCTCGCATCAGCCCAGAACCACGTCTTCCCTGGGGTACTGGTACCGTCCCGCGGAAGCCCGCCTTCCAAGAGCCAGGAGCAATGTCAGGGGGCCGATCCGCCCCACGAGCATGCTCAGCATGATAATCACTTTCCCCGGATCAGACAAGGCGGGCGTCAAACCCAGAGACAGGCCGACGGTGCCCATAGCCGAAATCTCCTCGAAAAGGATCACTTCAAGAGGCGCCCCTTCGGTCACGGAAAGCGCCAGCGTGGCAACGCCAACCATGAAAAGATACAAGGCTCCGATCAGAAAAGCGTTTCGCACGGTCTCATCCGGAAGCTTCCTGAATCCCAGTTCCGTGTCCTGCCTCCTTTTCCATACACACCACACATAAAGCACGATCAAGGCCACGGTCACGGTCTTCATCCCGCCGCCCGCAGAACCGGGCGACGCACCGATCAACATCAAGAGCATCATCAACAGGTGGGTGGAAGTGCCGTATTGTGAAATGTCCACGGTATTGAATCCTGCAGTCCGGGCAGTCACGGAATGGAACAAGGCGTCCAGAACCCCGTGCGCCGCATGCCCTCCAGCGAAGAGGCTTTCCGCCAGGTAAATCCACAGGGCGCCCAAAAGGATGAGGCCGAGGCTGAAACTCAGGACAATCCTGCTATGGATGGAAAACCGGGGCCTGGGCCGACCCCTTTTCCTCCGCCAGGTTCCCGCATCAAGCATCTCCGCGAGGACCGGGAATCCGAGGCCTCCCAGCACAATCAGAGCGGCAACCGTGATCGTCATCCCGGTATTGGCGTGGCAAGCCGCCAGGTTCTCTGTGAACAGGGAGAATCCCGCGTTGCAGAACGCGGAAACGGCGTGAAACACCGAATGCTCCAGCGCCTGGAGAACACCGAAGTCCCCCCGCCAAAAAAAGAAAAGTATGATTGCGCCGAGGAGCTCCGCCACAAACGTGAACGCCACGATACTCACCAGGAGGCGTCCGATCTTCCCGAGGGCGTCAATGCTGAGGATATCCTGCATCACGGCCCGCTCGCGCATACCCAGCCCGCGGCCCAGGAGGAGCGCGAACGCCGCCGTGTAGGTCATGATTCCCAGCCCGCCGATTTGAAACAACAAAAGGATGAATATTTGACCCTGCTGGCTCCAGGCGGTGGCCGTATCCACCGTAATCAAGCCGGTCACGCAAACCGCCGAAGTAGAGGTGAACAGAACGTCCAAGAAACCCACGGAGCCGGGCTGTGCCTGGAAACGGGGCAGGGCGAGGATCAAGCTTCCCGCCAGGATAAGCGTCAGATAGCTCAAGACAAGCATCTGCCCAGGCGTGATCCTGAGCAGGGTAAGCGACCGGTGGGCATGAATCGATCTCACGATCAGTTGGAGAACAAGGTACGACTGGGCAAGGACAATATACAGTTTCGCCATGGAAATCGCGTCCACGAATTTCGACCCTCTCTCCATCAGGGGAAGGTTCAGAATGTACGGCAGGAGGACGAATTGTATGGAGAAGAGCACCAACAGAATGACTTGAAGCCCATGGGACCGCCAAAAACTGCGGTCCCGCCATTGGAACGCCCCCCTTATGAACAGCTCCAGGATGAACAAGGCGATGATGAAATAATCCAGGCCGTGGAGCCACGCAACCACCCGATCCGGCAGGTAAAGGCCGTATTCAAGGACCAGGGAGCCGAGCGCCATCACGGCGACACCGGTCATCATGATTCGGAGGGAGCGTTCGAGGGGGCCATCGCGGTCCATGGAATTGTCCTTGGTCCGGAATCCGCTTTTCATGGAGGGTTTTGAACGACCGCCCGTTTCTGGGGCGGCCTTTCGAGGACCAACATCCGAAACGCAGTTAATCTTCGATTTGCATATTGACCGGGACGCCCTTTCAAGTCAAACGCATTTTCATCCTGTTTAAGGATGTGAACCCGGACCCATGCACTGTTCACTGTCGCCCGCCCCCAGTGCTTCTGCGGACCCCTGCTTGATAGGAACCCGCCGGCAGGATCCGTCGGGGCCGGCATGGCATTGATGGAACGTCCATTTTTTTATAGGATGTATGGGTGGGTGGGGTAGCGCCCATCCGGAAAGGTTTTTCGGGCGACGGCGATCCCGGCAACTTTGGCTTGAATGAGACCTCTGAACAGGGGGGCATCCATTGCTCACCTACATCCTAGCCTTATTGGGTTTTGGGCTCCTCATAAAGGGAGCGGATTTTCTCGTGGAAGGGGCCTCTGCCATTGCGCGACGATTCCATGTATCCGATCTCGTCATCGGGCTCACTGTTGTGGCGTTCGGGACATCCAGCCCCGAGTTGTTTGTCAATGTCATCTCCAGCATCCAGGGAAACACCCAGATCGCCATCGGAAACGTGCTGGGAAGCAATATTGCCAATGTTTTTCTGATCCTCGGGATATCCGCCATGATTTTTCCCTTGAGCGTCGGCCGGGGGACGGTGTGGAAGGAAATCCCCCTTGGTCTTCTTGCCGCGGTTGCGCTGGGAATCATGGTCAACGATCACCTGCTAGACGGCGCACCCTTGTCGGCGCTCACCCGGACAGACGGAATGATTCTCCTGTGCTTTTTTATGATTTTTCTCTACTACTCTTTCGGCATCGCGAAAAGAATCGAAGGCATGGATGAGGTCGTCCCCACAAGGCGGCGCGGCGTCGGCATGTCGGTTCTGTATGTGCTTGGTGGCCTCGGCGGGCTGATTGTGGGGGGGATATGGATCGTGGACGGGGCCGTCCGTATGGCACTCGCCCTCGGTGTGAGCCAGACCCTGGTGGGACTGACCGTAGTGGCCATAGGCACCTCGCTTCCGGAATTGGCCATCTCGGCGGTGGCCGCTTTCAGGAAAAACGTGGAGATTGCCGTCGGGAACGTGGTAGGGTCCAATATTTTCAATATCTTCTT
>CAYVUX010000517.1:0-2945 GCA_964455075.1 uncultured Desulfobacteraceae bacterium
CCCTTGTTCTCCACCGGGGGTGCATGACAAAAAGACCTCCGTGATGATTCATCGGGTTCCAAAGGACATGAAATTTTAGTCATCCATCCACCAATGTCAACACAAAGAAGCTTTCCGGCTGAACATTTTTTCGGCGTTTCCCCCTTTCACAACCGAAGACGGGGTAGAAGCCCCGGGGCACGTGCCAAAACTTCTTTGGCCCTTGATACACAGGCCGCTTTTTTCTATACTCGGCGCGTACGTAGTAGGGGCGTCCTGCCCATGGCCCGCGGAATTCTTTGATTTTGCATTTTGCTGCATTTGGAGCCGAGAGGCCGGAAGCAAGGCCCAGGAGTCAAAGCAAGCGGGATTCGGAGCAATCCTTGTTTATTACCTTTGAAGGCATTGAAGGTTGCGGAAAGTCCACTCAGGCCCGTCGTATCGCGGAACACATACGGAATCTGGGTACTCCCGCTGTTTTTACCCGGGAACCGGGAGGAACGCGGGTCGGCGAAAAAATTCGCCGGATCCTTCTGAACCCCCTGCAAAAGGACCTCTCCCCGCTTGCTGAGCTTCTTCTCTACGAGGCGGACCGGGCCCAGCACATAACAGAGATAATAGGGCCCGCGCTAGCCGAAAATCAGTGGGTCATTTGTGACCGCTTTTTTGACGCGACGACAGTATACCAGGGATTCGCGCGCGGGCAGGATGTCTTCCTGATTGAGACCTTAAACGCGACGGTCTGTCAGGGAATCGTTCCCGACGTGACGTTTCTCCTCGACTGCCCCGTTGACCTGGGCCTCAGGAGGGCTCTCAGGCGAAACCGAAGCGAATTCTTGGAAACCCAAGGGCGGTTCGAAGAGGAGACCCTGCAGTTTCACGAAGCCGTTCGAAAAGGCTATTTAAGACTTGCAAGGGAGGCGCCCGAACGGTTTGTGGTTCTGGACGGCACACTGCCGGAGAAGAAACTCGAACGATTGATAGTCGGTCACCTCGAGCCCTTTTTTCCCGTGAGAGGAGGTGAATAGCAGCTTGTTTTCTCAGGTTCTCGGACAGGAAAGGGCCAAGGAATTTCTTCAGAGAGCGATAAAGGGAGCCCGGCTTTCCCATGCCTATCTGTTTACCGGCATTGCGGGAGTGGGAAAGGCCACCATGGGACGCGCCCTGGCGATGGCCCTGAACTGTGAGGAAGCCTCACGGGATGACGGGTGCGGTCGTTGTTCCGCCTGTCGCGGTATAATGAGCGGCAACTCGCCCGACTATCTCTGCGTTCGTCGCAGGCCTGAAAAGAAGGATATCAGCATTGAACAGATTCGAGATGAACTGAACCGGCGAATCGCATTTCCTCCCTTTCCGGGAAAAACCCGCGTTTGCATCATTCACGAAGCGGAAACCATGCGCCGGGAAGCTTCCAACAGTTTCCTCAAGACCCTTGAGGAACCTCCCCCAAGGAATGTGTTTGTACTCAAAGCCGTGGAACCCCGGAATTTATTGCCCACCATTGTGTCGCGTTGCCAAAGAGTGGCCTTCCATCCTCTGCCACACGGTCTCATCGCGGACTGGCTCAAGGAACACCGCTCCCTTGACGGAGAAACCGCAAGCGTCGTCGCCAGCGTCTCCGGCGGCAGCATGGGCCGCGCCATCGACTTGTTCGACGGGGGCTTCTTGGAAATACGAGAAAAGTGGATATCGCGGATTGCGGACCTTCCGGAACTTCCCAAGGATGAGGCCTTTCAAGCGGCCGTAACCTGGGCTGCGGATGCCAAGACTCTGGGGGTCATCACCGAGCCGGGCTGTTTCGGGTCATTGGACGTTCTTTCCATCTGGGCAAGCTACTACCGGGATCTTCTCCTTCTGGCTGCAGGAGGATCGGAGCGGCTTCTCACGAACATCGATTTTTGTACGCGGTTGCAAAATACAGCGAAAGCCCTTAGTATGGAGCCCTTGATTCAAGGACTCCTGGCCATAGACAGGGCCCACAGAGATCTTCGCAGGATGAGAAATGTCTCCGTCGTCATGGGCCGGATGGTCATCGCGCTGAATCGGGTTGCAGCAAGGGACGGGGAAACGCAATAGGTCCGCGTCCGGAAAGGATTTCGCGGGCGCGAACAAGTCCCATGCCTCGATGGGGCCGGCAACCGGCGCCCGAGCAAAGGCCTTGAAGCCCTCGTACTGTTCAGGAACAAAAGGAGAGGTGCACAAAAGATCCGGTGAATAAAATCATAGGCATTCAGTTCAGGAGTCACGGCAAAGTGTATCACTTTGATTCGGGGCACTTCGTCCTCAAAAAGGGCGACAAAGTTATGGTCATCACGGAGGAGGGCCCGGCCATCGGATGCGTGTGCTCCGAGCCTCAGCAACAGAATATGGACGTCCCCAGGAAACCCCTCAAGAAGATCTTTCGTCTCGCCACCGAGGAGGAGGTCAAGAAGTACGAACAAGGCTGGGAGCAGGAAGAAAGGGTCTACCAGTACTGTTATCAAAGGATTAAGGAGAGGGGCATTCCGATGGCTCTGGTATCCGCGGAAAGACGCTTTGACGGAAGCAAGGTTGTGGTCTATTTTACCGCGGAAGGCAGGGTGGACTTTCGCGAACTGGTCAAAGACCTGGTTCGCAAATTTCGAACGCGCATCGAGATGCGGCAGATCGGAGTTCGTCACCAAGCCAAAATGGTGGGGGGTCTGGGCAGCTGCGGAAGACCGCTTTGCTGCGGAGCCTTCTTGAGTCATTTTGCACCGGTAACCATCAAGATGGCAAAGGAACAGAACATTTCGCTCAATCCCAATAAGATTTCGGGAATGTGTGGAAGACTCATGTGTTGCCTGACCTACGAGCACCATTTCTATGAAGAAACCAAAAAGAATCTTCCCAAGGTGGGAAAGCGGGTCGCTACTCCGCGAGGAGAAGGGAAAGTCATGCGGCAGAACGTTTTGAAGGAAACAGTCGCAATTCAACTGGATTCGGGC
>CAYVUX010000518.1:0-2937 GCA_964455075.1 uncultured Desulfobacteraceae bacterium
TCCCGGATCGCCGCCTGTCCCGGACTCCGATCCGGGATCCGGGATGACGAATTACGATACGGCCTCGAAGGCCCGAAGCCAGTAGTTCCAAATATTCTGAATGTCCCCGTATTGATTACGGGAGAGGCTTATCAAGTCCGGCATGAAGCCCAGCGGATTTTTGCGAGATTGTTAAAACCGGGGGCATCGGATCGAATTCGAAGGCTTCTTTATGAAGATGGATGTGAGGGATCAATCCAGCCTGGGATGTTCGGACATCCTGAGGCTGAATTTCATCAGGACCCCCGGGACCTATGTGTACCGGAGGCACTACCGTTGCGGTCTCCGTTCCCATATCATGGAGGTGCTGGATCGCGAGGAACTTGAAAAGGAGCGAACAGGACTTCGCCGGAACGGGGTCATGATCTATCCCAGGGCAAAGCCCCTCAAAATGCTCAGGATCTTCAGGACGAGATTCCGCGGCAAGGAACAAGCCCGGGAGGAGATCCGCCGGGTGAAGAGGATCGAACGTTATCTGGCCCCGGATTTCATGGCGATGTCCGAGGAATTTCTCGTCACCTATACGGGATGTGGAGGCCCCGATTTCCTGCTTTGCGGTCTTCAGCAATACGTGGAAGGAGAAGTGCTGGACCCTTGGCGGGGCCTGGGAGAGCCTCAACTCGAAGCCCTGTTTGCCCGAATGGAAAGTCCGCGGGACCCGGGACGACGGGATCGTTACGGAGCGTGGATTGGAACGCTGCGCCAGAAAGCGAAACGCTTTATCGGGAAGCTCCAGGAGATGATCCTGGGTGAAGGGCTGGTCCCGGATCTCGCTGGCGTGGGGAATCTCTTGATCACGCGAGAGGGCGATATCAAGCTGGTGGACATCAACAATATCTCCACCGTTTCTTTTGGTGCCGACGTTCTCCTGGATGACCGGGGATACCCCGTGTGTGACAAATCCATTGAGGCGCTTTCGCTTCTTGAGCAGAACTTTCTTGACGACTCCGGGGAAAGCGGGGCGTTCATATACCGGGTTTTTCTGGACCCTGAGAGAATGAAGAAGGTCAAAGCGGCAGAGGCGGCGTTTCACCGGTCCGTACATGGTACCG
This sequence comes from uncultured Desulfobacteraceae bacterium, assembly GCA_964455075.1. GTDB lineage: Bacteria > Desulfobacterota > DSM-4660 > Desulfatiglandales > Desulfatiglandaceae > CAYVUX01. Next base: position 1,092 of record CAYVUX010000518.1, read on the forward strand.
GTTCGGCTCTTGAATCGTCGCTTTCTTGATGGATGTTAAGGCCTTGCCGTTTCCGTCCCGCCTGGAGATCCTTCAAGCGATCGGTGCCTCTGCATGAGAGGAGGTTGCCGGGAGGGGAGGAAAACGATTCAAAGATTTCTCCAGTTTTTCCCAAACTGTTCCAGCCATTCCTCAAACGCCAGGTATTTCCCTGAGGCCTGGTTATAGCAAGGCTGCATGGGCTTCTCTTCTCCCTCTTCCCTCTTTTTCTTTGCAAGCTCGGACAGGATCTCTACAACCCGGCTCCTGGAAAACCCGTACTGTTCGGCGAGTTTTTTGGTCCCGGGATCGTTTCTGTAGACCGCGGACATCTGCCAGAGGGCCTGGAGTTGCATTTCGCGAATCCGGTCCCGGTCAAGGCCCATGGACGCGGCCTGTTCCACGGCTCTCAGGAAATACCCCTGTTCCAAGAGCCGGTTCAACTCATCACGGTCCTTTTCATTACTCATGCGCTGCAATCAATAAATGGAAACAAGAAGTTTGATTTCGGATAACGTGAGATTAACGGGGCCGGGCGGAGCAAATGCCCCGCCCGGAAGTAGGCAAGTGTTTTGGAACAGCCGGATTCTAGTACATGTCTTCCGGAGGCATGCCTCCCGTCTTATCGGATCCTTTTTCTTCCGGCTTCTCCGCGACCATGGCCTCGGTGGTTAATAGAAGCCCGGCAACCGAAGCCGCATTCTGAAGGGCAAATCGCGTCACCTTGGTCGGGTCGATGACTCCCGCCTCGATCAGGTCCTCGTATTTGCCGGTCTCGGCGTTGAACCCCACGCCGCCTTTCTCCGCGATAACGTGCTGGACCACCACGGACCCTTCGAACCCGGCGTTGTTGGCGATCTGTCGAACGGGCTCTTCCAGGGCGCGCTTGATGAGGTTGACCCCCAGTTGTTCGTCGCCCTTAAATTTTGTTTTCTCGAGGGCTGATATGGCGCGGGCAAAAGCGACTCCCCCGCCTGGAACGATGCCCTCCTCCACCGCAGCGCGTGTCGCGTTCAGGGCGTCTTCAACCCTGTCTTTTCGTTCCTTCATCTCGATTTCGGTGGCAGCGCCTACGTTGATCACGGCCACGCCGCCGATGAGTTTCGCCAGCCGCTCCTGAAGTTTTTCCCGGTCATAGTCGCTGGTGGTCTCGTCAATTTGGGCTCGGATCTGTTTCACCCGGCCCTCAAGGGCCTCCCGGCTTCCGCCGCCGTCCACAATCGTGGTGTTGTCCTTGTCCACATTAATCCGCTTCGCCGTGCCCAGATCATCGAGGGTGATGCTTTCGAGCTTGATCCCGAGATCTTCACTGATCACGCGCCCGCCCGACAGCATGGCGATATCCTCCAGCATGGCTTTTCGCCGGTCTCCGAAACCCGGGGCCTTCACGGCCGCCACCTGGAGGGTCCCTCGAAGCTTGTTCACTACCAGCGTTGCCAGGGCCTCGCCTTCCACATCCTCGGCCACAATCAGGAGGGGCTTGCCCATCCTCGCAATTTGCTCCAGGATAGGGACGAGGTCTTTCATGGCGCTGATCTTTTTCTCGTGGAGAAGGATGTAAGGCTCGTCCAGGGCCACTTCCATTTTCTCTGCATCCGTAACGAAGTAAGGGCTCAGATATCCCCGGTCGAACTGCATACCCTCAACGATATCCAGGGTGGTCTCCATGCCCTTGGCTTCCTCTACGGTGATCACCCCTTCCTTGCCGACCTTTTCCATTGCCTCGGAAATGATGTCTCCGATGGTCTTGTCGTTGTTCGCGGAAACGGTCCCCACCTGGGCGATTTCCTTTTTTTCCTTGGTAGGTTTGGATAATTTCCTCAACTCC
>CAYVUX010000519.1:0-2934 GCA_964455075.1 uncultured Desulfobacteraceae bacterium
TTCTCGACCTTGTTCAGGCCATACCGCGCCACCACGTCCAGACGGCAGCGATCCAAATCGCCGGAGGGAACAACCAGAAAAATGGCATCCACGGCCGGGCAGTCTTGGAACGGTTGAAGGGTGACCGCCAAAAGCGGCCTCCCCCCCAGTTCCAGGAACTGTTTCGGCTGGGCCTGCCCCATGCGCCGACCGGCTCCCGCCGCCGGAATTACGGCGACCACGCCATTGCGCAAGAACCCACCGGAGTTCTTTCCCATGCGCCGTCCTCGCCCTCGCGTTCAGAAGAAGAACGGACCGGGCCTGCAGAAAAAGAAAAGCAGGCCGCCGGGGCCCTGGCCCCGGCGGCCTGCGCCACAGACAATTCGCGCTACCCCTGCGCCACCTTGCGCGTTTTCTTTTTCAGCCGGTTGATGCGGAGCCGAAGAACATCGACCTTTTTGCGGTCACTGGCCTGTCTGGCCGACTCCTTTTCTTTCTTGAGTTGAGCAATCTTATCCTTCATTTCTTTTACACTCAACTTCACCTTGCCGACCTTTTTCTTCTTTTTCTTCGGTTCTTTGTCTTTGATGCCCTGGTATTCCTTGATAGCATCAAGCAAATCCGCCTTTTTCATGGCATGCACCCCGGTCATCCCCGGGATCTCTTTGGCCACCTGCCGAAGCTCGGGTGCAGTCATTTTGTCAAGCGGCTTTTCAAGCTCCAGGTCCTGTCCCTGCTCGATCTTCTCCTCCTGGGCTTCCTCTTCTCGGGTTTCTTCTGCCATGGATTCTTCTCCTTATTCTTTTTGATCTATAAACGGGGCTTTCGGCTATGAGGCTCTCCAAGAAGGCCCTTTCAAGCGCTTTGCTCATCCTCCGACGACAGCCGGTCGACCGTTCATAACCGCGTCATCCCTCAGGACACCACATGCCTTGCATGCGCACATTTTCCAACGGCCTCAAATGCGCCGGCAAGCCGACAGGCTCCTATACTTTCATTCCTTGCCCCTGATAAAAGGCTTGAAAAGCTCGATGGGAACCGGAAAAACCGTGGTGGAGTTGCTCTCGGAAGAGATCTCCCTCAGGGTCTGCAAGTACCTCAGTTGCAGTGCCTCGGGGTAGCGCTGGATAATTTCGGCGGCATCGGCCAGGCGATTCGCGGCTTGATATTCTCCCTCCGCATTAATGACCTTCGCCCTCCGGTCCCGTTCCGCCTCGGCCTGCCGCGCCATGGCCCGCTGCATTTCCTGCGGAAGGTCGATGTGCTTCACCTCCACCGTGGTAACTTTGATCCCCCAGGGGTCCGTGTGTCTGTCAAGGATCTCCTGAAGGCGGGCATTGATCTTGTCCCTTTCCGCCAGCAGCTCATCCAGCTCCACCTGACCGCATACGCTCCGAAGGGTCGTCTGGGCCAACTGAGACGTGGCAAACAGGTAGCTTTCCACCTCCACCGTGGCGTTGGTGGGGTCCATGACCCGAAAATAGACTACCGCGTTCACCTTGACGGATACGTTGTCCCTGGTGATCACATCCTGCCCCGGAACGTCCATAGTGACCAGGCGAAGACTCACCTTGACCATTTTATCCACGACGGGAATCAGGATGATCAATCCCGGACCTTTGGTCTTGATCACCCGGCCGAGTCGAAAAATGACGCCGCGTTCATACTCTCTCAAAATGCGAATGGCTGATGCAAGGAACAGTACGATCAGCACCAAAGCAAGAATGTAAAACATCTTCTCCCCTCCTATTGTGGTTTCCCTTCCGCCAACGATCAGCCCCGGCTCGAACAGGAAACCGATTGCGTCCCTTATCTTATTCCTGAATGGTCACCACTCAGAATTCCGGTTCAGGGGCCTTTCGCACCTTCAGGATGAGCCCCTCGAACCCTTCCACTGTCACCCGTTCTCCCGGCTCCAGCTTTTCCCGGCTTCTCGCGCGCCAGTACTCCCCGTGGACAAATACCACGCCCTCCGGGTCGATCTCTTCGTGGACAACCCCCACTTCCCCTCGAAGCCCGTCCGTTCCCCCCATGGGTTTTCGACGGTAGGCCCGGAAAGCCAGCGTCGCCACAGCAAAGAAAAATCCTCCCACCAGCAAGATCGTCGGCATCATCAATTTGAGCGACACCCCCACATTCTCAAACAGCATCAGGGATCCAATGGCGAGGGATATGACTCCTCCCACCGAAAGGATCCCGTAACTGGCAATCTTGATCTCCAACAGGAAGAAGATGACGGCCAGAGCGATCAACAATAGACCCGCATAATTCACAGGGAGCGTCTGGAACGAGTAGAAGGCCAGAATCAAGGAGATGGCCCCGATAACCCCGGGAAATACCGCCCCGGGGTTGGAAAGCTCAAAATACAGGCCGGCGAGACCGATCATCATGAGAATGTAGGCGATGTTCGGATTGCTGATGGTCTTGAGCACCCTGTCCCTGAATCCCGGTCTCAGGTAATGCTTCTCCAGCCCCTTGGTATGCAAAGTGACCGCGGCGCCCGACACTTCGACTTCCCTGCCCTCGAGCAGTTCGAGCAGCTCGTCCATGTCTTTGGCGATAAGGTCCACCACGTTCTTCTCTACGGCCTCCTCCGCCGTGATGGAAACGCTTTCACGGATCGCCCGCTCCACCCATTCTCCGTTCCTTCCCTTGCCCTCGGCAATACCTCGTGCATAGGCGGCCATGTCGTTGACCACTTTCTCGGACATGGTCTTCTCAATGTCCTTCCCCCCGGCCGTCACCGGGTGGGCCGCTCCGATATTCGTCCCGGGCGCCATGGCGGCGACGTGGCCGGCCACCGTCACCATCACCCCGGCCGACGCAGCCCCGGCTCCACGAGGCCCCACATACACGGCCACCGGAATATTGGAGTTGAGCACGGCCTTGACGATGGTTCGCATGGAGGAAGCGAGACCCCCTGGGGTGTCCACCCGCAGGGTACAAAGCTTCATG
>CAYVUX010000520.1:0-2912 GCA_964455075.1 uncultured Desulfobacteraceae bacterium
GAAACAACGCCCGCACACCGACTTGCAGTCCAAAAAGGCGGTAAACTCGGGCTAGAAATACCGGCTTGTCTTTTCTTCACCAGCCGCCATCCGTCGAAGGACAAGAATGGTCTGGTTCCGATCTTCCACATGGAGGGCCTGCTCCAGGCCTCCGGCATCCAGATTCACGTTGACGGCCTCCTTGGTCAGGCGAAGCCCCATGGGGTTCTTGCCGTTCATGGTCCTGGCGAGTTCGAGCGCTGTTTCCATGAGCGCTTCCCGCGGCACCATTCGGCTTGCAAAGCCCAGAGCCATGGCCTCCTCCGCGGACATGAAATTCCCGGTGAGCATGAACTCGTAAGCCCGCCCCGCCCCAATTAGCCGGGGAAGGAAGTAGCTGCATGCCATGTCCGCACCTCCCAGGCCGATATTGATATACGCCGCCGAAAACCGCGCATCGGGGGTGATCACCCGAATGTCGGAGGCCATTGCAAAACTGAATCCCAGGCCTGCTGCGGCGCCGTGAACCGCGCAAACAATAGGCTGGGGAGCCTGCCTCATGGCCAGATTGAGCCTGCCAAGCCGGGCCTGGAAACGATAGAACCGGTCCGCATTCCAATGGGGCGCCCTTTTCATGGACTCTCTCATGTCCAGTCCGGCGCAAAAACCCCGCTTCCCTTTTCCCTCCAGGATGATAACCCGCACGTCCAGGTCATACAGCCTTTCCTTCCAAAACGCTTCCAATTCCTCCGTCATTTGGTAGCTCACCGCGTTGTATTTGCGGGGACGATTCAGGGACAGGATCCCGATCCCCTCCTCCTCCACCGCATACTCGATGGTCTCATATTCCACAGGCACTCCTCCCGGTTTTCAAAGGTCTCCAGTCGATGGATCTCGGCATAAGTCTCTTATTCGTTTTTACCACCAACCGGACAGCCTTTAAAGGACAAACCTTACGGTTTCCGCCCCGGGTCCACGGTCGAGCAGCCGGTCAGGCCGGCATGGCCACAGCCGAGAAGCCAATGCGTACGGTGGTGAGAGAATTTTGGATGAGGCTTGCGGGGGGCCTGCCCCGGGAGTGACTCTGAACGAGGTTGCAGAATCCCGCCAACAGCGGATCTGTGTGGAACCCGGCGTGGAAAGCCGAAGCGCACCAAGAATACGGTCGTGCGGTCCCGGGCCCACGAAAACTTCCGTGCGGTCATGGCTCCTTTTGATCCCGGAGCCGGCGAGCAGGCCGTCTTCCGCGTCCTGCTCCCCCGGCCCCGGCTTGCCATCAACCCACGTCAACCCACCCTTCTCCGCCTTTGTAGATAAAGCAGGGAGGCAAGAAAGAGTCCCGCCGTCAGCAGACGCCCTACCCACGGACAACCATCGCTCTATAGAGGAAAAAGGAAAACAAAAAGTCAAGAAAATCCGTGAATGCGGTTCGATTTTCTTTAATTCAACAATACGAGGCTTCTCCGGACAACACGATTCCCGCCGGTGTATGCACCCTCGGGACGACCTTGGTGACGCTCTTAATGACGGCCGGAATACTGCCGTTTTCCCATCCAAATACCAGGTTTCACCCATTTTCCGAAGCCATCAACAATTACTATGTTGAACAATAACATCTCGCCGGCTTTGAGGCAGGGGGATGCGGAAGACAGTGAGGCAAGAGCCGTAAAAGATCGAAGTCTTCGGCGCGGCCTTCCTGAAACCGTGCGACGAAGGAGATCTTCGCGGGGAAGGTCCCACGCAGGATCCAGTCAGATGAGTGACTATCCGGATCACTCAAGATTTACCGCTGACCCGTAACAAGGAAGAAAGGAGAACAAGTATGAGCAAAACCGAACAGAACTTGAACGATGCCTTTGCCGGGGAATCCCAGGCGAATCGAAAATATCTCGCCTTTGCCACGCAGGCGGAAAAGGAAGGCTACAACCAGGCGGCCAGGTTGTTTAGGGCGGCGGCGGCCGCGGAAACGGTCCACGCCCACGCCCACCTGAGAGCCCTCGGCGCCATCCGGGACACGGCCAAGAATTTGGAAGAGGCCATCGCCGGCGAAACCCATGAGTTCAAGGAAATGTATCCGGAAATGATCGAAGCGGCGCAGGCGGAGGGAAACAAGGCGGCCGAGCGTTCATTCTCCTACGCCAATGAAGTGGAAGAAGTTCACGCGGGTCTTTACAAAAAGGCACTCGAGAATCTCGAGAGCCCTCAGGAAGTGGACTACTTCGTGTGCTCCGTTTGCGGCTATACCTGCGAGTCGGAACCTCCGGAGGTTTGTCCTGTCTGCAAATCAAAGAGCAAAGCGTTCTTTAAAGTGGACTGAACCGCTGCACCGCCCGGGCGCGCACGAAAAGTCCGGGCAACGGGCCGGAACATTTTTCACGCTGGAAGATCCGAGCGGGGTATCGCGCGAAGCGGGCGCATTGGTGAGAGGGAGACACTGCGGGCGGGCGCCGAGAGGGAAAAACGCGTGGATGCAATGACTCGGCCCACAATAGGAAAGGGAAACCATGGCTGATCCAAAGGAAATGTACCAGTGTCAGACCGTCAATTGCGGTTGTATCTACAATCCGGATAAGGGGGACCGAAAAGGAAAGATTCCGAGCGGCACCCGTTTTGACGACCTGCCGGAGGATTGGAAGTGTCCCGTATGCGGCGCTTCCAAAAGATTCTTTAAGCCCCTCGCCGGTCAAGAATCCGGCCCCGAGGCATCCGGTTGAAGCGCCATGGCGATCAACGAGTGGAAAAGAATTCATCTGTATATGTGCCCCTGCGGGTACCGTTATGAACCCGAAAAGGGAGATCCTCAAGCAGGCTGGAAACCGGGAACCCCATTTGAACATCTTCCCGATCAGTTGACCTGCCCCCGGTGCCAGAGGCCCAAGGTCAGAACTCCTGACATAAGCCAGTAACCAACTAATTTAACGATGGTTTTTATA
>CAYVUX010000521.1:0-2909 GCA_964455075.1 uncultured Desulfobacteraceae bacterium
TCACGTTCTTTACAGCACTCTTCACTTTGGTTTTGTATACTTTGTTCCTGACCCTGCGTATCTCGTTCTGCCGGGCTCTCTTTTTCGCGGATTCGTGGGTTGCCAACGGGAACCTCCTGAAAAAAACAGTTTAAAATAATAATTTATTTTAATCGCCTATCTTTTGTCAAGGATTTTCTGTGCGCGATTCCAGCATGTCCTCCGAGAACGGCAGTGTGAGCAAGGCGGCCGGGGTGGTCGGGTTCTTTACCCTGCTCAGCCGGATACTCGGGCTCGTTCGGGACATGGTGATCGCGGCTCTCTTCGGCACCGGAATGGTCGTGGATGCCTTTATCGTGGCCTTGCGTATCCCCAACCTTCTCCGGCGCCTGTTCGCGGAAGGATCGCTGACCATCTCCTTCATTCCCGTATTCACCGAATACCTGGCGAACAAGGGCAGGCGGGATGCCTTTGAACTCGCCAGGGCGGCGTTCACCCTTCTTACCCTCATCCTGGCGTGTGTCACGATCCTGGGCATCGTGTTTTCTCCCTGGCTGGTCCGGCTCCAGGCCTTCGGGTTCGGAGGAGAAGGCGTCAAGTACGAACTCACGGTGCTTCTTACCCGGATCACCTTTCCTTACATCTTCCTGATCAGCCTGGTGGCCTTTTTCATGGGGATTTTGAATTCCCTTCGGCGTTTCGGAGCGCCCGCGGCCGCGCCTATTTTTTTGAATGTGGGTATCATCGGCGCCGCCTATTTCCTCTCCCCGTTCCTCGACGAACCCATCGTAGGCCTGGCTGTAGGCGTCGTTATCGGCGGTCTGTTGCAGGTGGTGCTGCAGCTCCCCTGGATCTTTCGGGAAGGATTGACTCTCCTGCCGCTTTGGAGGCCCCGGCATCCGGCGATCAAAAGAATCTCGCTGCTCATGCTCCCCGCGGTGTTTGGATCCGCGGTCTATCAGCTGAACGCCTATATCGGTACGCTTCTGGCGTCCTTTCTTCCCGAAGGGAGCGTTTCCTGGCTCTACTATGCCGACCGGCTCGTTCAATTCCCCCTGGGGGTGTTTGCCATCGCCATCAGCACGGCGGCCCTTCCGTCCCTGTCGACCCAGGTGGCGGGCAAGGACCTCGGCCGGTTCGGCGAAACCCTCGGCTATGCCCTCCGCCTGGTCTTCTTTATCAGTTTCCCTTCCATGGTCGGACTGATCGTGCTGGGAGAGCCCATTATCAGCGTCCTTTTTGAGCGGGGGGAGTTCGGCTCCTTGGCCACGACGATGACAAACAAGGCCCTGTTTACGTACACCCTGGGTCTCTGGGCGTTCTCGGGCATCCGGGTGGTGGTTGCGGGCTTCTATGCGCTTCAGGACACCAAGACTCCGGTGAAGGTCGCCGCCCTTGCGTTTGTCGCCAATCTGGTCTTGAGCCTGCTGCTGATGGGGCCCTTGAAGCACGCGGGTATCGCGCTGGCCCTGTCTCTCGCCTCCGGGATCCAGTTCTGTCTCCTCATGGCCTTGCTTTACAGGAGACTGCACGTGCCGAGAATCGGGCCGATTGTCGCGTCCGCGGCAAGGTCCGCGTTTGCGGCGTTGTGCATGGGCGCAGGTATTCTCGTGCTTCGGCGGATTGGATTTATGGTGCAAGGCGAAGAAGGCCTGGGGGTCATGATCCTTCGCCTTTTGCTGGAAGTGGCCCTTGGTGCAGGGCTCTACTTTGCGGTTGCAGCGGCTTTAGGCTCCAGGGAGCTGGCCTCGCTGAAGGAAATGGTGCGCAGGCCTTCTGCAAACCGGAAGCCGGCGACCCGCAGCTCGTCGGACGACCCGGGGGACAAGCCGTGAGAAAGGACCGGTTCGGGTGGTGCCTGTACGACTGGGCCAATTCGGCCTTTGCCACTACGATCCTGGCCGCGGTGCTGCCCGTTTATTTTGCGGAGAGCGTGGTGCCGGATCAGGGCGCCCGAATCCGGTTCCTCGGATTTGAAGAGGTCCTGAGCGCAACGAGCCTCTGGGGCTACGCCTCCGGCCTGACCGCCTTCGTGATTCTCCTGACCACCCCGGTCCTGGGTGGGATCGCCGACTACAGCCGGCGAAAAAAGCTTTTCCTCACGGGCTTCTGTTACCTCGGGTGCCTCTTCACGGCCGTTCTCTTTTTCTCTGAGGCCGGAGATGTATTCTTCACCCTCCTGTGCTTCTGCGCGGCGCACTACTGCTTTGTCGCCGGGAACGTGTTCTACGACGCCTTTCTCCCCTTTCTCGCCCGGGGAAAAGAAATGGACCGCCTCTCGGGTCAGGGCTATGCCCTGGGTTATCTGGGAGGGGGACTCCTTCTGGCCTTAAACGTTGCTTTTATTCAATGGAGCGAGCATTTCGGCATGCAAAAAAGTGTTGCGGTGAGGTTGTCGCTCACTTCTGCGGGACTATGGTGGGCCCTTTTTGCGACGATTTCCTTTGCGCTTTTTCGAGAGGACCGGAGCGTCCTCGACGGGGAGTGGGGATATTACCGGGCGGCGGTGGAAGGGTGGCATTCGGTTTTGCGGACCACGAAAGAGGTCACGCGCTACCGGAATGTGGGTCTTTTTCTTGTGGCCTACATGATCTACAACGACGGGGTGCAGACCGTCATAAAGATGGCCTCGATCTACGGAAAAGAAGAACTCGGGCTTTCTATGGGCACCTTGCTGGGGACCCTGCTCATGGTGCAGTTCGTGGGGATCGCGGGCGCCCTCTTGATGCCCGGACTTGCCGTCCGCTGGGGCACCAAGCGAACCATCATGGGTTCGCTCCTCGTGTGGTGCTCCCTCACGCTCTTTGCCTACCGCATGGAGACCGCCCTGGAGTACGGACTCCTCGGATTTGTCGTTGGGCTCATTCTCGGGGGTACGCAGGCCCTCTCCCGTTCACTCTATGGCCGGATCATCCCCAGGGAACAGTCCG
>CAYVUX010000522.1:0-2894 GCA_964455075.1 uncultured Desulfobacteraceae bacterium
CATGATGAAACAGGCCCTGAACATCCCCAAGGTGAAGGTGGCCATTGTCGCAGAGAAGGCCGTTTGGACGGACCCCATGATTGCGGCGGCCCAGGCCCACATTCCCAAGATGGGCATGGAGGTGGTCGGAGTATGGCGGCCGTCTCAGGTGGCCACGGACGTCACCGCCGAATTGTCGGCGATTGAGCAGTCGGGGGCGCACCTGATCTTCACGGCGTTTTCCTCTTCGGTGGGAATCCCTTTCGCCAGGCAGGCGGGGCAGCTCAAGATTCCCGCCGTGCAAGTGGGCATCAACGTAGAGGCCCAGAAAAACGGGTTCTGGGAGGCCACCCAGGGACAGGGAAACTACGTGGCGACCCTCAACACTTATTGCAGGGGCGTGGAGGTCAATGAACTCACACGGCCCTTTGTGGAGGGCTATTTCGAGAAGTTTGGCGAGACCCCCACCTACACCGCGGACACCTATACAGCCATCGTCCACGGTCTGGGAGAGACCATCGAGCAGGAGGGGACCCTGGATCCCGACAAACTGGTGGCGGCCCTGGAAGACCGCGTGTACAAGGTTCCGGCGGGCGTTATCAAATACATGAAGGACGAAGAGGGCAATCATCTTCATGATGTCACCTGGGGGCCCGGATATCTTACCAGCCTGGGTGTCCAATGGCAGGACGGGGAGATGAAGGCGTTCTGGCCCTACAAATGGAAAGCTGCGCCCGAGGCCCCTGAAGTGACCCACGAGGGGGTGGTCCCTTACAAGATCGCGCCCTGGGTTGTGGAGAAATACAAGCAGTAGCTTGCCTCCGAATCTCCTCCCCTCTCCGGACACGGACGTACGGGGGCGGGAGGGATCCGGATCGGCCCGTCCACTATTGAATCCGGAGATCCAAGCCCATGTTCGTGAATATCGTGATCAGCGGCTTAATCGGCGGCAGCGTATACGCCCTCCTGGCCATCGGTTTTTCCCTGATTTTCGGAACGGCCCGAATCATCAACCTCGCCCACACGGCCTTTTTCATGGTGGCCGCCTACTGCATCTATTTCGCCACCTACAGGCTCGGATTCCATCCTGTTTTCGGCATGCTCGGGGCTGTGATCTTCGTGGGATTCCTGGGTCTGGTCGTGTACAAATTCCTCGTTGCCCCCATCCGAGAACACGAGGCGGCCGTACTCATCGGGACCATCGCCCTGGCCATCGCCATTCAGGAGACCATGTTCCTGCTGTTTACGGGCGATTATCTGAGCGTCCCCCCCCTCATCGGGGGATATCTGAGCATCCTGGGGGTCAAGGTCTTTTATCAGCAGATCCTCACCTTTTGCCTGGCTCTTCTCACCCTGGTCGCTCTCTGGGCACTCCTCATGAAAACGAATTTGGGCCTGGCGATTCGCTCCACCGCGGAAGACCGGGAGGTGGCCAATCTCATGGGCATCAACGAAGGCCGGGTAGCCATGATCACCATGGCGATTTCCGTGGCGCTCGCCGGCCTCACGGGTGCGGTCATCGTACCGTTGACCACGCTCGAGCCCCTCATGTGGATGCACCCGCTCATCATGATGATGGCGGTAGTGGTTCTGGGGGGGATGGGCAGCCTCAAGGGAAGTTTTGTGGGCGCCTATATGCTGGGTTTCGCAGAGGCTCTGGTGGTTTTTCTCATACCGCAAGGCGCGTTCCTCAAGGGCTCCGTGGCGTTGTCTATCATGATCCTGGTTCTCATTATCCGGCCCGAAGGCCTTTTCGGCGTGGCCTTTGAGGAAGAGAGATAGGGATGGGCGTCGCGGGCTTTTATCTACGGAAGCTGTACCGGGTGCTGCGCGGAGAGATTCTGGCTCTGCCGAGCCGCGTCGTGGTCGTCCTGTTCTTCCTGGGCCTCTTGTGTTTGCCCTTGATTTCCGAGGATCTTTATCTCCTTCGAATTCTCGTTCTCACCTGCATTTTTGCGATCCTGGCCGCAAGCTGGGATCTTTTGTCCGGATTTACCGGGCAGATCAACTTCGGACACGCGCTTTTTTTCGGAGTGGGCGCCTACACCGCCGCGCTTCTCAACCTCCATGCGCATATCCCGCCCTGGGGGAGCATTCCCTTGGGGGCGCTGGCCGCCGTCTTTGCAGGCCTTCTCATCGGCATTCCGTGCCTGAGGCTGAGGGGGGCCTATCTGGCACTGACCACACTGGCCTTCCCCATTATCGTGATGGGAATCGTCTTCGCTTTTCCGAATGTGACCGGCGGGGAACTGGGAGTTTCCGGGCTGAGCCGCCTGACCGATTCCCGGATTGGAGATTACTATGCTGTGGTGATTCTGATGCTGGGTCTGTGCTCCATCATGTGGAAACTCACCGACTCCAAGATAGGGGTCGTTTTTCATGCCATACGGGAAGACGAAGTGGCCGTGAGGGCTTCAGGAATCAACACGACCCGATACAAACTCCTCGCCTTCTGCCTGAGCGGCTTTTTCGCCGGGATTTCAGGGGGTCTCTATGCCCACTTCATGAGGATCGCCGGCCCGTCCACCCTGGAAGTTTCCATGTCCTTTGCCGTAGTGATCTGGGCGGTTTTCGGCGGCATGGTGACGATATACGGCCCGGTGGCAGGCGTGTTCATCCTGTTCCCCATGTTGGAATTTCTGCGTTTCTGGCCGGAACTTCGCACCCTGCTTTTTGCCGGAGTCGTTTTGATCATTCTGCTCTATATGCCCGAAGGCCTGACGCCCTGGATACGGGATAAGATTGAGACGGAGTGCCCGCGGTGCAAACTCAGAAATGTGTCGACGCGCCGGACATGCCGCGTGTGCACGGCGCCCCTGGATGGGTAGCCGATGGACCTGAATTCCCGGCGCTTGTACGAAGACACCTTTTTGCAAAGAGAGACTTTTGAGTAGTGTTTCCGCCTGAGGCGGATC
>CAYVUX010000523.1:0-2866 GCA_964455075.1 uncultured Desulfobacteraceae bacterium
CTGGTGTCGGCGTCCCCATCATCGAGGCGTGTCAACTGGCGCTCGGGACGGCGGTTCCCGAGATGGCCATGGGCGGCTTCCCCAGGCATTTCTGCCCCATCGTGATTGGAATGGATTCGGACGAGATCGATCCCCGCACCGGGACCGTCAAGCAGTACTTCTCCGAGCACTTTGCAAGCGACGGAAGCGGGGGAGCCATGAAGGGTTACGACGGCTGGACCGGAGTAGGAATTTACGGGGCGACAGGAAACTTTGTGAGGTCGGATATAGAGATCTTCGAGTCTCAGGTGCCTTTCCGGGTCCCCGCCTACGAACTGATGCAGGACTGGGAGGGAGCCGGGGAGTTTCGGGGCGGACCCGGCGTTTATGTGCAGACGGTGGCCGACACCAAGCCGGCCGCACTTGCGATTCTCATGACGGGAAACAGTGACGGACAGGCGGTTCCCGCGGTGGGCGCGGCGAGCGGTCCCTTAAAAAGGGCGGAGATGTGGATTGAGAGCCCCGACGGACAGACTCGAATCCTTCGGACCATGGCAAATGAGCCGGTCTTCCCGGGAGAGATATGCCACACCAGGGGCCCGGGCGGCGGCGGGTGGGGTGATCCCTGCCGTCGGGACGTAAAAAGGGTGCAAGCGGACGTGATGGACGGGCTGGTCTCTGTGAAACGGGCCAAAGATGTCTACGGCGTGGTGCTGGACCCGAAAACTCTCGCCATCCGGCATGACAGAACGGAGGCACTAAGAAAAGAGCAGAGAGGGAAATGAGGTAGGCGAAGGGAATGAGCGCGAGTCAAAGACCCGCGGGAAAAGGGAGCGGGGCCCCAGAGAGACCGGCAGGGCGGGGCATTGCAGAAAAGCCCGCGCGGCTGTAACGAGCCGTCTCCCGGGGTTGCAGGGGTACGGAGAGAGGTGAGGGCGGGCCGAGGGGATCCTAGTCATAGATCATGACCGTTACGAAACAATCATAGGGAGGAACGCATGGAAAAGGAAAGGCCGCATTATGAAACAGCCATCGTGATCCTGCTAGCGGTAGTCTTGGGCATCGTTTTTCTCAATCGATTAGCCATTGTTTTCCTTTTCCCGTTTATCATTGATGAATTCAAGATCACTTACGCCCAGGCCGGTTCCCTTGTTTCCATTATCGGTCTTACCTTTGCATTTTCCACTTGGTTTTTCGGGGGACTTTCCGACCGTTTCGGCAAAAAAGTGATCCTTATACCGGCGACCGTTGTGTTGTCTTTGATGTCATGGGTCTCCGGCATCGCCCAGGGCTTTGTCCAGATGTTGCTGGCCAGGGGAGTGATGGGGCTCGGCGGGGGCGCGGTGCCTCCACCGAGCATCGCTGCCATTCTCATGGAATCCACTCCGAGGCGGAGGGGGCTGAATTTCGGAATCCACCAGGCATTGAACGCCCTGATTTCCTTCGGGGTGTGTGCCATTGTGGTGACCCAGCTGACGCGGATCATGTCCTGGCGCATGGTCCTGTTTGTGGTGGGTATTCCAGGGCTCATTGCAGCCCTCATATTGTTCTTGTACATGAGGGAACCGGGTCAACCGGTATGGGCCGGACAAGGCCATGAGGCGGGAAGCGCGGAAAAGGCGGGGGTTTTTTTCGCCCCGCTCAAATACAGAAACGTCAAGGTCTCTTCCATCGTGAATTCCTGCCTGCTGGGCACCCTCATGGTATTCACCGCTTTCGGCGTAACGTATCTGACACGAGACCTGGGGCTGTCCATTGCGAAAGCCGGGATCGTCATGTCTTTTACCGGGGTGGGCGCCTTTTTCGGAACGATCCTGTTGCCCCTGCTCTCGGATCACACGGGTCGCAAGCCGGTTCTCATCTCGGCCATGTTTGGAACGGGGTTGTGCTTCGCCGGATTCCTTTTCGGCGGGTTTGGGTTTGCTATCCTGGCCCTGTTGCTGTTTCTTGTCGGTTTCGCCGTCGGAGGAGTTATTCCCCTGGCCATGTCCGCCCTTCCGACGGAAGACGTTCCTCCCCACATGGCTGCTACAGCCTCGGGAATTGCCGCCTGTTTTGGTGAAATCCTGGGGGGCGCGTGCATGCCGCTCCTGGCAGGCCTTCTGGCCGACAGCTACGGGCTCAAGGCGGGGATTCTTCTGGCGGTCATAGCGCCCCTTGCGGGGGGGCTGGCGGGGTTTTTCTACAGAGAGACGGCTCCAAGAATCGTCGAAAAGAGGGCCGGGGATCTCTCCGCCCCGGCCCGCGGATACGCAAGGACGGTCCGCGGGCCGAAGGGAGCGGGTTGATATGTTCCGGATGAATCAAAGGGAGATAAGGAGGTGCTGCATGGACCATGTGAGGATCGAAATCGACAGGGATATGTGCAACAGCTGTAAGACATGTGTAGACGCGTGCTTTGTGGACGTGCTCCGGTGGGACGAAATGGAAGATCTCCCCGTGATTGCCTATCCGGAGGACTGTGTCTGGTGTTTTGCCTGCGAAATGGCCTGCCCCGTGGAGTGCATTAAGGTGGTGCCTACCGGGCAGAGGCGCGTGCCGTCGGCCTACTAGTCTCTTGAATACGGAAGCGGGTCACACAAAGAAAGGAGTCATGGAATGTCCAGGATAGAGGATTTGGGAGAGGTAATCTCCACGGATTTGCTCATTGTCGGAGGTGGCATCAGCGGTCTCGTGGCAGCCATCAAGGCCAAGGAGCAGGCGCCGGAGGCGGATATTCTCATTGCAGACAAGCAGACCGTGGGCTGGTCCGGCAAGGCACCAAAGATCGGCGCGGGGCTCTGGGTCATGATGCCTGGCGAAGACCCGGAGAAGATCGTGGAGTATCACGTGAGAAGCATCGGGTGTTATCTGAACGACCAGGAACTCCTGGAAGGCTATGCCCGGG
>CAYVUX010000524.1:0-282 GCA_964455075.1 uncultured Desulfobacteraceae bacterium
GAACCGGCCGCGAGACCCTGACCTTCGAGGCGCGGGATCGCTTGGGCAACCAAACCATCGCCCAGGTGGCCGTGCAGGACGCCCTACGATCTTCCGCCCCGGTTCGGGTCGCGTTTGGGGGCAAAGACGATATTCATCCAGGCCTTGCAGCCCTTTTCGGCCCCAAGGACGAAGCTCCGCCCGAGATCCTGCTGAAAGGATGGGTGGAGAGCCAAACCGTTTATCTGGCAAAAGCCTTCATTGAAGGGCAGGTTCGCGACACGAGCAACATTGTGCGACTGG
>CAYVUX010000524.1:292-2863 GCA_964455075.1 uncultured Desulfobacteraceae bacterium
CGTCAACAAAACGCCCGTGCTCCGGAGGGAAGGCCGGTGCATCTTTTTCACCCATCTTGTGCCCCTCGACAAGGGCCGCAACACCCTGGTAATCGAGGCCACGGACGATTCGGGCAACACCGCGGCAAAGGAATTGACCATCGTAAGGAAGCTACCCGAGGCACTTCAACTGGAGGAGCGCTTGTGCGTTACTGTGGCCCCTTTTGAGCAAAACGCCGCCCTGACCCCGATCAGCACGACCTATCAGGACAACCTGACGCACTCCCTGGTCCGGCAGGATCGCTTTCGAATGATCGAAAGAACCCGTCTGGACATGATCCTGCGGGAACAGAAATTGAGCCGCACGGAACTGATCGACCGGGACACCGCGTTGCGCGTGGGCAACCTCGCGGCGGCCCACGGAATAGTCACAGGCAGCATCATTGAAAGCCGCACGGGCCTCGAAATTGTGGCCCGGTTCATTGACACGGAGACCTCGGAGATTCTCTCCACGGTGGACGTCTACGACGAGGCAAAAGATCTTTCGGGTCTTCGCGGCCTGGCGGAGGGAATGGCATTGAAGTTCCACCGGGACTTTCCCCTATTAAGCGGTACGGTGGTACAGACGAAAGGAGAGGAGGTCATCACGGACCTCGGCAAGGACAAGCTCGGAGCTCAGAGGAGACTCATTGTTTACCGTGAGACCCCCGTCAAACATCCGGTGACAGGCAAAACCCTCGGAGAAGACAACGTCATCGTGGGCTTTGCCCGGATCACCCAAATCATGCCGAAGATGTCCAAGGCTGAGCTTTCCGCTGTGAGAGAAGGACCTGTTAAGGGGTTGGATCGGGTGATCACCCAATGACGCTGCACGTCGAGAAGGATCGTTCACTGATCTCTGCATGCAGCCGAGGGGAGGAAGCGGCCTGCGAAGAGCTCGTTCGCCGGTTTTCCAGGCTCGTCTATCGCACTGCCCGCCAAGTACTCACAGTCAGGCAGGTCCGGTTTTTTCCGGAGGACATTGAGGACCTTCACAACACGGTTTTCTTGAAGCTTCTTGAAAACCGGTGCAGGAAGCTCAGGCAATTCCGCGGCAAGAACGGATGCAGCCTGCCTACCTGGATAAGGATCGTGACGGCCCGAATTGTCCTGAATCACCTGCGGGATCGCGGCAGGGACCTCATAACCCGGAAACGAAACCGCCTCTCCCTGGAGGATATTCCGGAGCTCGACGCTGGTCTCACGGATGCCTCGGATCTCTTTCAGCACGCCGAACAGCGGGTCCTGTTGGAAAAAGGCATTCAGGGCCTTTCCCCCAGGGACCGTCTCTTCATGAGACTTCATTTTGGAGAGGGCCTTTCTCTAAAGGAAGTGGCCCGGGCCATGAGCATTTCCACGGAAAACGTATACACGATCAAGCACAGGGCCATCGAAAGGCTCAAATCGGTGCTTCCCGAAGGCGGAGAGTCGAAAAATCTGTAAGAAAGCCATAAATACCGTGTCTATTTTTAGCAAGCCGTACATAAACGCAAGGTTGAGCACTCGCAAACTTCGAATCCGGAAAAAAAGCAGTTTCGGCAACATCTTGGAGGAGCCCCGCTGATGAACAGAGGATGTCTTATGGAGGAAGAACTCGCCGACTATCTGGAAAGGCGTCTCCCGCCGGGAAGGAGATCGCGGTTGGAAGAACACCTCTCCAAATGCGAGTCCTGCCTTCAAGAGTTCCTTCTCTTGAGGGAGCTTTTCCAGGCGAAAGAGGCTGAGCACCCGGAGCCTGTTCCCGCTTCCGTAACCGAGGGAGCCATCGATTTCTTGAAGCGTAGACAGGCCTTCCCGAGCCCCTCCATATGGGTTCGGTTCAAGAGGCCCCTGTTGGATTTGAAAGCCGGGCTGCTCGAAAGGCTCCAGCCCCTGACCTGGAGAGCCCAGGATCTCCTCTTGCCCGTTCGCGGAAACGACAAGGTTTCGAAAGGGGGCGTCGTCCACATTCGCAAATCGTTTGACGGCATTGATGCCGCCATCCACATCTGGAAGACCGGAAAAGAGCGGGCCACCATATCCGTCAGCTTGATACGGAAAAACGGCGAAGGAGGCATTCGGGCGACACTGAAAAGGGGATCGAGAGAGATTTCTTCTCACCCGCTTCTCGGCACCGAGCCCATCCTGTTTGAAGACATTCCTTATGGTCCCTGCAGACTTGCTTTCTCTCGAAATGGCGTCAGACTTGGCGAATACCCACTGGTTTTGAGGGAGATACATCATGGAAGGAAATAACACCCGGGAGAGCGATACCCGGAAAAAAAGCCTTGAGCAGATCATGCGGGAGCGGGGCAACCTGGACCGGATGCTGGAAAAGGATTTCCGCAAAAGGATGACCATCCTTTTCAGCGACATCTCCGGATTTACCCAATACATGGAGACGGTCGGCGACATTGAAGGGAGCGCATGGGTACAAAAGCACCATGACATTGTGCTGCCTCTCATCGAGGAGTACGGAGGGGACGTACTGGATATCATGGGCGATGGGATTATGGGGGCCTTCTTTTCCTCTCTTTCGGCAGTAAAGGCAGCCATAGCCATTCAGAACTCCCT
>CAYVUX010000525.1:0-2856 GCA_964455075.1 uncultured Desulfobacteraceae bacterium
CTGAGATGGGAAAATGGGAAGTTATTTTTGAGTGAGCCCTAAGGGCGTGGATGATATCGTTCATGAATTTCTCTCAGCCGCCGTCTGGATATGTGGGTGTATATCTGGGTGGAGGAGATGTCTTCGTGTCCGAGCATGACCTGCACGGCCCGCAAGTCGGCCCCGGACTCCAACAGATGGCTCGCAAAAGAGTGCCTCAGGGTGTGCGGGGTCAGGTTTTTTCGGATCCCCGACGCGCTTCCGTACCTCTTCAGAAGTTTCCAAAAGCCCTGCCGCGTCATGGGCCGGCCCCGGGTCGTCAGGAATAGAAACAGGGAATTTCTTTTCCGCGTGAACGCGGACCGGCCTTGCTCCAGGTATTCCTTAATGGCGTCAAGGGCCTTTTCCCCAAGGGGAACGAGCCGCTCCTTGGAGCCTTTGCCCAGGGTCCTGAGGTACCCGGCTTCCAGGTTCAGGTGGATCACCTTGAGATTGACCAGCTCCGACACCCGGAGCCCGGTGGCATAGAGAACTTCCAGCATGGCGCGGTCCCTTCTTCCCCGGGGGGTGTCCAGGGGAGGGCTTGCCAGGAGCCTGTCCACCTCGTCTGTGCTCAAAATGGACGGCAATCTCATGGGGACCTTTCGCGTCTCGAGCATTCGGGCGGGGCTGCTCTCCCTGTGTCCTTCGGATACCAGGAACCGGAAGAACATTCTCAGGGCGGAGCCGTGCCTCGCGGCACTCCTGGGTGCCATTTGCCGGCCGAGGAAGCCCATGTACTCCACGATGCGATCCTGGGATACATTCAGGGGTGAAAGCCCTCGCTCCTCCAGGAAGCGGAGAAAGCGGACGAGGTCCCTGCTGTAGGAGACGACGGTGTTGTTCGAGAGGCCTCTTTCCACCGTGAGATAGTTCATGAATTGATCGGCCAAATGGTGCATGCTTTTTCCATCTGCAGCAGAAAAGCGTTCTTCCGGAAAATGAGTACCTCTTAGAATTCAAATCGCCCTTAGAGTAGGCGGAATGAATGTTTTTGCTCGCTCCCAAAGGGAATCGAAAGCGCTTGTGTAGGAGCGGCGTCAGCCGCGAACCGGGAAACGCTGCCAGGTTGGCTAAGATCTTCACGATACGATCTCTGCTGCAGGCAGGCGTCCCGGTTCCTTCGCAACCGGAAGCCGCCTCCATCACCCGTCCGGAGCTTGTTCGCGGGCAAGCCCGCTCCTACAGGGAAATCGGAAGTCTTTCAGACCAACATCAGAATATCATGAGTTCTCATTCCCCTTCAAAGACATAAGGACTCGAAAACCGGATGAATCTTTTCGATTTGGCAACCATGAGGCAGCCATTTTCCGGGAGAGCCAAAAACGTCATTCCGGACGACCGGAGCGAAGCAAGGGAGATCCGGAATCCAGGAAAACGTCGTCTTTTCGTGGACTTCTGGAGTCCGGATCGGGGCCTGTCCCGGACTTTGATCCGGGATCCGGGATGACGAACTGCAAGGCAGGCACAGCAAGAACTTTCAAATCAGAGCAAGGCCATTCGGTCATGCGGAGCCGAAGTCGTAGAAAAAATCGCTTTGCGTGAGAGTTCTTGAACCGCTTTTTTCGATGACCAGCATTTCCTCCAGTCTGACGCCTCCCTTGGCGGGGAGATAGATCCCGGGTTCCACCGTGACGACCATTCCTTCCTCGATGCGCACGGGCCTTCTCGGAGCCAGGCGCGGCTGTTCATGTGCGGCGAGGCCCACTCCGTGGCCGAGCGAGTGTCCGAAGTATTCGCCGTAACCGGCGTTTTTGATGACATCGCGCGCCACGGCGTCCACATCGGTGCTTTCCATCCCAGGACGAATCACCGAGATGGCGGCGAGCTGGGCCTGGCGAACGATGTTGTAAATTTCTCTGAAACGGGCTTCGGGCTCTCCCAGGAAGACGGTTCTGGTTATGTCGGAACGATAGCCGTTTACCCGGACGCCTGCGTCCAGCACGATGGGCTCGTGTTCTCTCAATTTGCGGTCCGAGGGTGTCGCGTGGGGCATGGCGCTGTGGGGGCCCGAAGCGACGATGGAAGGGAAGGAGAGACCTTCCGCGCCGGATTCCCGGGCCAGGCATTCGATACGCCACGCCGCCTCCTTTTCGGTCATATCGGGCGCCAGCTCGGAGGTCACTTGGTCCAGGATGCGGGAGATCATCTCCGCCGAAATCTCGAGGGCCCGGATTTCGCTTGGATCCTTGACGGAACGCATTCCCTCCACTACGCCGTCCAGGGGAACAAGGCCGACGGGCGGGGAGGCCCCTTTGAGGGCGCCGGATACCTCTTGGTAGAGGCCCCATGTCAGGTATCCTTCTTCAAACCCGAGATTCTTGGCCTTCAGCTCACGGACGAATTGCGGAAATTCCTCGGCAAAATCCCGGGAGATGGTCCGGACTTCAAACGTGGGTGCTTCTGCTTTGGCTTCGTCTGTGTACCTTGAATCCGTAACCAGGATGGACCCCCTCTTATTGATGAGGAGAGATCCCGAAGACTCCGTAAACTGGGTGTCATCGGCATGGAACCCCGAGAGATAGTGCCGGTTCTCGGGGCGAATGATCCATGCGGTATCCGCGCCGTTCATCCTCTTCAGCAAGTTGGAAACCCTGCGCTTGTAGGTTTCGGCGTTCATGAATGCTCGTCCTCAATCCCCTCCAGAAGGAGGCTCCCTGCACCGAGAATTGGCAGGCCGGCGGAATCATTGCTCCGAGATGGGGTTCCCGGTTTTCCTGCTCTTTCTCTTGTTCTTGTTCGGCATTCCGGCCTTCGAAACTGTGTCGCAATTCGAAAAAACCGGTTCTTCCGGGAAATGGGTACCTGTTTGATTCGGAATAGCTCTCAGAGATGCCC
>CAYVUX010000526.1:0-2841 GCA_964455075.1 uncultured Desulfobacteraceae bacterium
AGGATGAGGATCCTCTCGATAGTGTGTTCAAGTTCCCTCACGTTACCCGGCCATGCGTAATCCATAAAAATTTCCATCGCTTCTGAGGCAATTGTCGGAATGGCTCTCTTGATTCTCCTGCTGAATTTCTCCATGAAGTGGTCAATGAGCAGAGGAATGTCCTCCTTTCGCTGTCTGAGCGGCGGTAAATGAATGGGCACCACGCTGAGACGATAGTAGAGATCTTCCCTGAAATTGCTGTTTCGCACGGCCTCCTGGAGGTTCGTATTGGAAGCGGAAATGATCCGGATGTCCAGCTTGGTCTTTTTTTGATCTCCCACCTTCATGAATTCTCTTTCCTGGATCACGCGAAGGAGTTTTGCCTGAATATTCATGCTCAAGTTGGAGATTTCGTCGAAGAAAAACGTGCCGTGATTGGCGAGTTCAAAAAATCCGTGTTTCGTGTGGAGCGCACCGGTGAAGGAGCCCTTGACGTGACCGAAGAGCTCGCTTTCCAGCAAGGATTCGACCAGGGCCGAGCAGTCAACGGCGACAAACTCCCGGTCTTTGCGGCTGCTGTTGGCATGGATGGCCCGGGCGACCAACTCCTTGCCGGTGCCGCTTTCTCCGGTTATGAGCACGGTGCTGTCCGTTGGCGCCACCTTCAGAGTTTTTTCAAAGATTTTTTTCATCGGCGGACTCTTGCCGATAATGAGATGCTCTTCCGAGTCGATCTGGAGACCCTTTGCGTTGGTTGCTGTGGCAGGGAATGAAGGCGCCCCGGAGAAGGATTTCCTGAGCGCAGCATCCAGGTCGTCAAGGCGAAAAGGCTTGACGAGGTAGTCCTGCGCCCCGAGCTTGATGCATTCGACAGCGGCGTCAATGGTGGGATAGCCGGTGATCATGATGACATGGACGTCCGGATGAACGGATCGCATTTTCTTGAGGAGCGTGATGCCGTCCATGTCAGGCATTCGGATGTCCACGAGCGCCATGTCAAAGCGGTTCTCTCTCAGGAGTGTGAGCGCTTCTCTGCCTCCGCCGGCCGATACTGCGGCAAAGCCGCGGGACCGAAGTGCCCGCACAATACCGTTTCTCACAACAGCCTCGTCATCTACGACCAGCGCATGTCTCTTCTTCTCAGGCAGTGAGTCCATGTTCCGTTCAACCCGGCACTTGGATTTTCGTTGTGAGTGTGGCAAGGCACTCATGCCTTGAGCCACTCAAAATGTCCTCCGCCTCAGGGGGATTTCGAGGGGGACGAGAATCCGTTCGCCTTCGAGTCCAAAGTCGAGAAGCGAAACCGAAGAAATACAAGGAATACATTGTCGCACTTCGAGAATCATGAACCGAACCCCTTTCCGATCTGTGCCGACGGGAACGGGGCCTGCCTCCAAAAAGGCGGGAGGGAGATTGTATAAAAGAGTCTGATTTTAAAGACCCTCCCCTTGCTGTTCGCAGGGGAGCCTATTCCATGATCACCGGCAGGAGGATCCTGAAGGTCGTTCCTTTGCCCACCCGGCTTTCCACATCGATCGTCCCCCGATGCGCCTCCACCACCGCTTTCACAATCGCGAGCCCCAAGCCCGTTCCCATCACCTGGCGGGTTTTGGGCGACTTGACCCGATAGAATTTGTCGAAGATCTTGCTCAGCTCTTCCTCGGGGATTCCCACTCCGCTGTCGGTCACCTTGATTTCCACGGTTTCGCCCACACCCCGGGCCGAGATGGCAACCCGGCCGCCGTCCGGAGAATAATTGATGGCATTGGTGATCAGGTTGTTGAAGATTTCCTCAATGTTTTTGGGGTCCGCCTGAACGGGTTTCAGGTTTTCGCAGGAGTACGTGAGTTCTACTTTCTGCTCGTGAGCCCTGGATTCTATGAGAGCAACCGTCTCCTCGATGATTGTCCCGATGTCCGTGGGAACCTGGTGCTGTACGGCTTTGCCCGCCTCGATCTTCGCCATGTCCAGAAGGTCGTTAATGAGTTCCAGCAAGGAGTCGATTTTTCGACTCCCTTTTGCAATAAAATCTTCCTGTTTTTTCTCAAGGGGTCCCGCAAGCCCTTCGAGCAGGACGTTGTTCTGCTGGCGGATGGAAACAAGAGGGCTTCTCAATTCATGAGCCACCATGCTTACGAAATCGGATTTCATCCGGTCCAACTGCTTGAACGCCGTAATGTCTTCAAGCACGGTGACGGAGCCGCCGATCTGTCCGTCGGGCCCGAGTGCCAGGGCCGAAATCGCTCGAATCGCGTTTTTCCCGACAAAGAGTTCCCTGGAGATAAATTCGTCTCTAGAGGAATGCGCGGATTGAAGTCTCTCTATGGTCCCGACAAACTTCGGGTCTTCGATAATTTCCCGAAGAGGAAAGGGGTTGTCCAGCTTCGCCGAAATCTCGAGGAGCCGCATCAAGGCGGGGTTGTGCAGGACCACTTCAAGGTTCAGGTTGGTCACCATGACACCGTTGGCCATGCAATTGATGATGGTCTTCAGCCTGCTCTTTTCCAGGTTTAAATCGTAAAGGTTTCGAATCTTTTCCTCTTCATACTTCTTGGCCTTCTGCTCCAGACGCCGCTTTTCCGCAGCCCTCTTGACGGTGATCATGAACTGTTCGATCTGGAAGGGCTTGGTGATGAAATCATAAGCCCCTTTTTTCATGCACGCCACGGCCGTGTCCACGGTTCCGTGCCCGGTAATGACGATCACCGGGATGTCGGGATAGAGCTCCCGGGTCTTCTCCAGCACCTGTTCGCCCGCCATTCCCGGCATTTTCAGGTCCAAGAGAATGATATCCACCGGCTGCTCCGAGAGGATGTCCAGGGCCTGGTGACCGTTTTCAGCTGTCGCTACCCGGCATCCCTT
>CAYVUX010000527.1:0-2534 GCA_964455075.1 uncultured Desulfobacteraceae bacterium
GAAATTCGAGGATGACGCAGAGATTGGACAAAAGGGGGCGTTTTGCAAAGGTCTCGAGATATGTACAGTATGGGTGGAGCAATCCATCCCCAACAAACCGCCCCCCCCGGCCCGTTCAAGCATCATGCGCCCAGCGAGTGATGGGCTATTTCCGAAGGTATGGGCATCTTGAGCAGGAATGAAGACCTCGGATTTTGTTTCGGGGGTGTCTACCATTGAGGCAAGAAAGGAGGAGAAAGTGAATATCATTGTTTGTCTTAAGCAAGTACCGGATACGGAAACGCAGATAAAGATCGCCTCTGACGGCAAATCCATCGTTACGGATGACATCAAATGGGTGATCAATCCGTATGATGAGTTCGGCATAGAGGAGGCGTTGCGTCTCAGAGAAAAGTTTGGAGGCGAGGTCACGGTGATCGGGCTGGGGCCGAAACGGGTGACGGAGTCGATTCGAACCGCGCTGGCCATGGGAGCGGACAAAGGGATTCTGATCACTGACGAGGCCCTTGAAGGCAGCGATTCCCTTGCCACGGCCAAAGCTCTTGCGAGTGTCATCAAAGACCTCGACTACGATCTTATATTTGCGGGTCAGCGGGGGGTCGATGACGACATGGGCGTTGTCGGTGCCGCCCTGGCGGAACTTCTCGGAATTCCGAGCATTGCCCTGGGCGTAAAGGTGGAAGTTGCGGAGGACGCCAAGACCGTTAAGGTGCACCGCCCGGTGGAGGGCCAAACGCTTGTCATCGAAGCAAGCCTGCCGGCGTTGATCACGGCTCAAAAAGGACTGAATGAACCCCGCTATGCTTCTCTTCCCGGCATCATGAAGGCCAAGAAGAAGCCCCTGGAAGAAAAGTCGCTGGCGGACCTTGGGCTGGATGCATCCGATTTCGGTCATGCGGGAAGGAAGATCAAAATTATCGAGATGACGCCGCCGCCCCAGAGAGCGGCCGGCAAGATTGTGGAAGGCGAGACCGCCCAGGAAAAGGCTTCTGAATTGGCCAGGTTGCTCCATGAAGAGGCGAAGGTCATCTAGGAGAGGCACGCATTCCCTCCCCGTTTCTGGTAATGAGGGAAGAATGGAGTTTATCCCCGGGATGTCTTTTGAAGAACAGAGCTGATTCCCTAGAGATAAGGAGATAGATAGATGGCACAAGGAGTTTGGATTATTGCCGAGCATAGAGACGGACAAATCCGCAAGATCACTTATGAAATTCTCAGCGAAGGAAGACGCCTGGCGGATGCCGCAGGCACGGACCTGACGGCCGTCGTTCTGGGCTCCGGCCTCAAGGACAAGGTGGCCGAGCTGGGCCATTACGGTGCGGACAAGGTCCTGTTGGCCGAGGACGCCGGGCTGGAACCGTATACCACGGATGCGTATTCCGCTGTCATCACCCAATGGGTCAAGACCCATGAACCTGCCATCCTGCTGATAGGCGCCTCTGTCCAGGGCAAAGACCTGTCGGCGAGGCTGACCGCCTGCCTGGATGCCGGCCTGGCCCAGGACTGCACGGAATTCGCCGTTGAAGACGGAAACCTTGTTGCCGTGAGACCTGTATATGCCGGGAAGGCATACACCAAGCTGACATTTGAGAACAGCTGGCCGCAGATGGCCACGGCACGGCCGAATGTGATGGACATCAGTGAGCCGGACACCTCAAAGTCTGCGGAGGTCGTTGAGGAGCCGTTCAGCCTGGAAGACGCCGAGCTCAAGACCAAGGTTGTGGAGATCTTGAAAGACGAGAGTGGAAAAGTGGACCTGACCGAGGCTGACAAGATTGTCTCCGGCGGCCGTGGCATGAAGGGCCCGGAAAACTACAATATTCTGGAGGAATTGGCGGAACTCATCGGCGCCACGGTCGGAGCTTCCCGGTCGGCGGTCGACGCCGGCTGGAGGCCGCACAGCGATCAGGTAGGCCAGACGGGGAAGGTGGTTTCTCCCAACCTCTATGTGGCGTGCGGGATCTCCGGGGCGATTCAGCATCTCGCCGGGATGAGCACCTCCAAACTGATTGTGGCAATCAACAAGGACGAAGAGGCCCCGATTTTCCAGAAGGCCGACTACGGAGTCGTGGCGGATCTTTTCGACGTCGTACCGGCACTCACCGAAGAGATCAAGAAGAAGTACCAATAGCAGGTCGGAGTAAGGAACAAAGACGGGAAAGCGGCCCGAGCCCGCGTTCCCGCCGGGGAATATGAAAGCCGGTCCGGTCGGGACCGGCTTTCTTCGCTTCTGATGCCCGCGTGAGCCGAACGCCGCTCACCGGTTTTCTGAAAGCTCCGGTCGTCCGCCACGTGCAGGCGCAAGGTCAGGCCGTGACAAGGCCCCTGTATTGACTTCTTTCATCTCCGCCTTAACATAAGACAGTAGACGCAACGGAAGGAGAAAACGATGAATGAACGGAATCACACTTGTCCCCACTGCGGAGAACGCCTGGACAGGTGGGAGCCTGCCTCGGAGTCGGGATGGGGACATGAGCTCTATTTGTGCAACAACAACGAGTGCGCGTATTTTACACACGGCAGGAAGAAGATCG
>CAYVUX010000527.1:2544-2834 GCA_964455075.1 uncultured Desulfobacteraceae bacterium
TCGGCCGGGAATGTGAGGTGAACTTCGGGTACCGCTACGGGTACGATCCGGAAAAGGACCGGGGTATCTGCATGGCGGCCTGGTGCGGCGGGTCGCTCTCTTGGATGAAGGGCCGTTGCCCGGCCGGCTGAACGGCCGTTCCGACGGCAAGAGAGGGCATAGGCCTCAAAGGCGGCGGCCGCTGGGCAATTCGGAGGAGATTTTCCGGGAAGGAATCCATCCAGCCACGAAAGCTGAGGGCTTCCCGGGCCGTACGGATTTTCTGCAAACCGCAGATTATTTGATTGACA
>CAYVUX010000528.1:0-2803 GCA_964455075.1 uncultured Desulfobacteraceae bacterium
AACCTTTCCGTTGGAGGGACGGGCAAGACCCCCACCGTGGCGGCAATCGCCCAATGGGCGGCCGAAGAGGGTTATCGCGCATGCATCCTTTCGAGGGGATACAAAGGTCGCTACAAGACCCCGGTGCTGGAAGTATCCGACGGGTTTCAGCTCAAGGCCGGCCCTCGAGAAAGCGGTGACGAACCGTATCTTCTCGCAAAGAGACTGGCGGGCGTTCCGGTGGTGGTTTCCAGGAAGCGTTATGTGGGAGGCGTGTTTGCGAGGGAACATTACGGGAGCGATTTTTTCATTCTGGACGACGGGTTTCAGCACCTTGAACTGGCGAGGGACCTGAATCTTGTACTGATGGACGGACTCCGCCCTTTTGGAAACGGACATGTTCTGCCTGCGGGACCCCTTCGCGAACCGGTCCGGGGACTCAACCGGGCGGATGCGTTCTTGTTGACCCGGTGTGAACAAGGCGGCGAGGTCGAAAGGACCAGAACTCACCTGAAAGAGCGGTTTGGAGAAAAACCTGTATACGTATCCAACCATGTGCCGGAGAAGGTGGTTTTTCCCGCTTCCGGCGAATTTTTTGATCCCGCCGACCTTAAGGGGAAGCGGGTGCTGGCCTTCGCGGGGATAGCCCGGCCGGAGGTATTCGAAAAGGAATTGATCGCCCTCGGGGCGGAACCGGTGATCTTTAAGGCGTTGAAAGACCATCATCAATTTGAGGAAAGAGAGCTCGTCGCGCTTATTCGGGCCGCGGGGGAGAGGAACCTGGACTGCGTTTTGACCACGGAAAAAGACTGGGTGAGGCTTGAGAGGATGCGGTCCTTGTATCCTTTTTTGGGATACTTGCGCATTCGATTGTCCATCATGGAAGACCGGGAGGGTTTCTTCGACATGATTCGCGGGAAGGTCCGGAGAAGGAAGGCTTCGGGCCCAAGGCCTCATTTTTGAAAGGGAGACTCACCGGCGCTTTATCTTGTCTTCCGGACGGGGACGTTTACAGAGGGCGAATGCCGGAACCGAAAAGCTTCCTTCTAAAACGACGCCGGATGAAGTATGGTAGCCATCCTTTGAACCTGGAAGCGCGCATGGATTTATCTCCGGCCTGAGCAACATGGTGGGGGCATCAGCTTGGACCCCCGAATACAAGATCAAGAAACCGGATGAACCCAGAGTGCCGGGAGGTGAATGTCGATGAAGAAGCCGGCCGTTTTCCTGGATCGGGACGGAACCCTTAACGAGCAGATGGGATACATAAACCACATCCGCCGCTTTGTGCTACTGCCGGGAGTTGCGGAAGCGATACGACTGCTCAATCAGGAATTCCTTGTCCTCGTGGTTTCCAATCAGTCCGGGGTGGCCAGGGGGTATTTTCCCATTGAACTGGTTCTGGAAGTCCATGAGAGGATGAAGACCCTTCTGCAAGCAGGGCACGCCCGTGTGGACGGGATTTTTTTCTGTCCGCACCATCCGGGGGGAAGCATCCCGGAATATGCAACATCCTGTTCCTGCAGGAAGCCCCGGGACGGGCTTATCAAACAGGCTTGCCGTGAGTTTGACATCGACTTGGCGGGGTCCTTCGTGATCGGCGACCGGTGTCTCGATATGGAGTTTGCTCAGAAGGCAAACCTTGAGGGCATTCTGGTCAAAACCGGATACGGCCTCGGGGAGGTGGAGAATGTCCTCCCGCACAGCCCGTTCAAGCCGGTGCTGGTTGCTTCGGACCTCCTGGAGGCTGCCCGCTGGCTCCTTGAAACAAAGGGCGGGATCCCCCGGCGCCCATTCGGAAACGGTCTTGGGCCCTCGGGAGAGTCCAATTCATGAACAGCGCGTCGGAATGCAGGCATATTTGCAGTTTGCCTATCGTCATCGGCACTGCTGTCGCTCCGTCCGGCGGCTTCTGCGAGAGAGGAACCTTCTGAATTGCTGGAAAAGATCGGCGAGCCGTCCCGCATACTGATCGTCAAAATGAGCGCCATAGGAGACGTGGTCCACTCCATTCCATTTCTGGAGGCGATGGCGGAACGCTATCCCCGGGCTCATATCGACTGGCTTGTGGAGGAAGGCTTTTCGGGGATCATCGAGGGCCACCCGGCCGTGGACCATGTAATTGTCCTTCCCAGGAGTGAGTGGGGGAAGCGGTGGACCCGCAGCAGGGATATCCCCGCACTCCTAAGGGAAATGATACGATTCGTGACCGCGTTGAGGAGCACCCATTATGATCTGGTGGTTGATCTGCAGGGCCTTTTAAAAAGCGGGCTCATGGTCGGGGTTTCCCGGGGGAGGAGAAAAGTGGGCATGAAGGGGTCCAGAGAGGGAGCCCGGCTTTTCCTGAAGGAGCCTCCCGTGTACGTGAATTATGAGCAGCATGCGATTGACAGATACCTTGATCTGGCCGGTGCGCTGGGCTGTACGGCGATTTCCCGGGGCGGCAGGATTCCGGTTTCATCGGCAGACCGAGTTGCCGTGGAGCGGTTGCTTGAAATCCATGGCCTGGGAGAGCGCCCCATAATCGCTTTCAACCCCATGGCTAGGTGGGACACGAAACTTTGGTACGCCGAACGATTTGCGGGCTTGGCGGATCGGGTGAAGGCGCGGTTTTCTTGCGATGTGGTCCTCACCGGGGGGCCCGCGGACGTGATTTACCTGGACGGAATTGTTTCCAAGGCCGAGACGGGGCTCGTAAACCTGTCGGGCAGGACCACGTTAAAGGAGCTGGCTTGTTTATATGATATGACCGAAACTCTTGTCACCACGGACACGGGCCCCATGCATATCGCCGCTGCCATGGGCTGCCCGGTGATTGCGCTTT
>CAYVUX010000529.1:0-2799 GCA_964455075.1 uncultured Desulfobacteraceae bacterium
TTCCATGGGCTCAGAGACTGTCTTCCCGGGTTCCGCCGTCTCTTCTTCGTCGACCGATTTCTCCTCCTTGTCCAGGGGAGTGGTTACGAACTTGTCATTCTTCTTGCTCTCCGAAGTCTTCCAAAAATAGGCTGCTCCTCCGCCGGCGAGTAGAATGCAAACGGCCAACACCAACAGCCTGCCCCCAAATTTTCTTGACTCCACAAGCGGCTTGGGAGATCCGTCGTAGGGCGCAACGGTCTTCCTGTAAGATGAAACCAGATCCTTGTCATCCAACCCCAAGGCATCCGCATAAGCGCGAATGAACCCCATCACAAGGGTGGGCGAAGGCAGTTTTGCCCAGTCTTCCTCCTCCAGTGCCTCCAAGAAATTCGGCCGGATTTTGGTGATCTCGTAGACATGGGCAAGACCAAGACCCATTTCTTCCCTTTTTTCTCTCAATACCGGTCCGATCTTCTTGTCATCGGAGACATCATGCCTCCCAGACTCCCGGTTTGGATCTTCGTCCTGTTTTCCCCCCGCCTCTGGATTGTCCGGAATTTCCTTTTCGGGCATGATCACCCTCTTCAAAATACGATTTTGGTGTAGGCGTTTTCTCTCAGTTGGTCGATCCAGGACGAATACAGTCGATTCACTTCCTTTCTGTAGAGAATGTCGTGAATGGTGTCCCGGACTTCTTCGAACGCTCTCACTCTGCCTTCTTCCTTTTCCTTCAGCTTTATAATCTTGACGGCCGACTCGCCTTCCACGGGCGGGCTGACCTCACCGGGCGAAAGGGTTTTGAGTATTTCTCTGAGGTTTGGATCGAGTTCCTCGGCTCGGAAGAAACCCAAGTCTCCCCCTTCCTCGGCTGCCGGTCCGTCGGAAAACTGCCTCGCAAGCGCTTCGAAATCCGCTCCTGCCTCCAGCTTGGAAATAACCTCCCGGGCCTTGCGCAGCAAAGCTTCTCTCCCGCCGGCGTCCTGACGATCGTTTCGGAGAAAAATCGCAGCCAGGTGAACCTTTTCTTCTATCCTGAAATCGTCTCGATGCTGTTCGTAGTACTCCTTTATACTTTTTTCACGGATAATGATCTTCGACTTCACTTCGAGATTGATCAAACGCATTCTTTCAAGCTCGTCGCGTATCCCTTCCCTGTACGCCTCATAGCTCATCCCCTGCCTCTTCAACCCCTCCAAGAGATCTTCGTGCGTAAGGTCATTGTTTTTCTTAATCCTTTCTATGGCCTCATCCACCTCCGCGGCATCCACCTTAATGCCCAGCTCCCGGATTTTCTCCCGGGCGATCTTCTCATCGATCATCATGTCGAGGATCTTTCTCCGTGTTTCCAAAAACAGCTTCTCGTCTCTCGACCTCAGTTCCGAGGGTTCCGAGCCGGTGATCAATCTGATCCTCTTATTCAGTTCATAAAGGGTGATCACGTCGTTGTTGACCACGGCGACGACACGGTTCGATATCTTCGAAAAAGCCGGGTTGCCCGCCCATACTCCTAGAACCAGCAAACAAACGGTCCAAACACAGAATACGATCTGTCTCATGGTCTAATTCAACTCCAATTTCTCAAGAAGTTTGCGGTTGATCTCCACATCGAACTCCGTGCGCAAATCCTCGACCCACTTTTCGAAAAATTTCCGTTTTCTTTCAGCCATCAGCTTCGATTCAATCTCGTCAACGACTTCTTTCAACTCCTTTGTCCCGCCGGACCGGACCTCCAGCACGCGAAAAATGTGATAGCCGTAAGGCGTCTCCACTACAGGACTGGTCTCTCCCGGGGACATCGAGAAAAGGACCTTGTCCATGGATTCCTGGAGCCGCCCCTGAGCCACCCAGCCGGCCTCTCCCCCGGCTTCCGCCTCAGGGGCCACCGAAAACTCTCGGGCCAATTCCTCCATGTCCTCTCCGCCGTGGATTCGCCCCAGAAGCTCCTGAGCCTCCTGTCTCTTGCGTGTCACGATCTGCCTGAACCGCACCATCGGAGGGACCACAAATTGTTCCCGGTTTTTCTCGAAATACTCCCTCATTTCCTCTGAACTCGGCGGTTCAATCATCTCTTCGGCCACTTGTTGAACGATCTTCTTGACGAGCAGCTGTTCTCTGAGACGATCTTCCCACTCCCGACGGCCCACATAGCCACGGAGCAAGGCCTCGTCAAAGGCCTTTTCGGAGTAACCTTCCCGAATTCGGCCAAGCGCTTCGTAAAACTCAGCCTCGGAGATGGATATCCCCTTTTGTCGTCCATATTCCAACAAAAGATAATGATCCACAACCTGTTGAATCAGTCGATCCCTGGCACGGTCGTCCTGATGCTTCCACACATTCCCGCCGACCCCGATGAAGTCAAGGGCTCCCTTGAGATCATGAATCGAGACTTCCCTGGAGCCTACAGTGAGGGCTACCCCATCCCCCGGATCGTCGAACAAACCGCAACTGAAGAAAAGAAAAGGAAGCAAACCAAGAATAAAAATACCGGTCGCCCTGAGAGAATGAGAAGACATTTCGGCCGCTTTCGGAAGCGTTTCCCATGGGAACGGCCTCGACCTGTATAACATGGCGGATTTCTCGTGGCAGAAACGCACACACAGCGCCGGCCCGAGTCGCCATGCAAGGCCGCGACCGCACTGCACGGGCTTCTTACGTCCGATCCGGATGAAACGCACACATGCCCGAGAGACATTTCGGGATGGGCACTGTCTAAACGTATAACCCTATCAATCAAGGAGCAAAATGCAAGCACATTTTTTGCGTCCTGGAATTCCGATATAAGGATTGAAAAAAAGTGAAATTTTTTCGAAAAAGTTG
>CAYVUX010000530.1:0-2799 GCA_964455075.1 uncultured Desulfobacteraceae bacterium
TGTCAACTCGATTTGGCAGCATAGCTTTTCAAAGAGCTAAAGTGTTACAAGAAAAGACGTTTTCAAATGCCACAAAGAAGCATCATCTAAAGAAAAACTCATGTCTATGATCCGCGATTTTCAAAACGGAAGAACTCGTCCGTTCCGGTATCAGGCAAAGCCTTATGGAAGAGCCATCTCTGTAACGCTCTCGCCGATTCTCAAAGGTGGTGAGTTCATTGGTTGTGTCCAATCGGTGATACCAGTGGACGATCTTCACTCAAAATAGTTTTCCGTTGCGGGGTGCTCTGAGCCGGGAGAGTCCGAAGCACTGTTTCGGTTTCAGGCCAACCGGCGACACCGCTTTTCTCATCTTCATTGGACGCAACATCCATGGAAAGGAGGCACCTATGGCCTTTTGGACCTTAAGCACTCTCAAATTGGAGGAGTTTCGGCCGGGCATTATGAGCAAGGCGGAAATTGGGAACAACCTGGTTATGGTTTTCATGCAAATAGATCAGGGAAAGGAAGATACCGGGCATGAACATTCCTTTGACCAGTGCGGTATTGTCATAGAGGGACAAATGGAGATGTTCGTGGGAAAGAAGCGCCGATTGCTCACTGCGAATGAATGCTATTTTGTCCCTTCGGGCCGGCGGCACGGTTGGAAGACGTTCGACGGCCCCGTGAAGATTCTGGATATATCCTTAAAGCAGACCTCAGGATGAGGGTTTTTATCGGCCGGAGTGAAAACATGGGCTTTCCGGCATCGTTTCCCCGGCCGTCAGCCCGATCGTCTATCGTCAGGCTGAGAAAGGAACCGACATGAAAGAAAAGCCGCCAAACCGGGAAGATCCCGCCCGTTGTCTGACCTGCGGCGCAGATTGGTCGGCAGGCGAATGGACCGATGGCTGTGTAGAGTGCGGCGGGGGCTCGCTCGAGATTCCCTGCCTGTTCTGCGGCGGACGCTGTGGGAGCATCTGGACCAGGGCGGTGACGGACTCCAATGATTTCGCAGAGAGCCATTGGTTCGGGGAGTGTCAACTCCCGGAGCGAGAGAAGCGCAAGATCATCCGCAAGCTTCAACGTGCATGCCGTCGGCAACCGCAAAAATCTCCTTCCGGCTGAAGTGCCTCGACTTGGCCTCGTGATAGACCCGCGGCAGTTCAGACCCGCTTTCCGAAAAATAGAAGCGGCGAAAAAATCGCCCCGCCCATTCGTCATAAAGGGGCTCCTCCACCACATCTCCGCACCACTTCCGGTAGAGGTACCCCAGCTGAAAGGCGAGGAGACCCGGCGCCGGCGAGGCCGGAAACTTCACGTACTCGAGGTCCACCACCTTGTCGTCCGTCTCTCCCCGCTCGGAAATCATCAGGTTCCTGGATGTGAGGTCGGCATGAAACATGCCCCGTTCGAGCATGAGCGAGATCAGCCCTTCCGCCCTCTTGAGAGCCCCGATTTTTTCTTCTTGGCTCGAAGCCGTGTTCAAGACTTCCGACAAGGTGCGATACCCGGAGAGATGCTCCATGACCGCGACGTAGGCATGGATCAAGAGCCCCCTTCTCTCTTCACCCACGGCGTAGATCTCAGGGCAGGGAATGCCCCTGGCCCTGGCCCCGATTGTGTTCAGGGCCTCTCCGATGCCGTAGCGTCTCCCGTATTGCTTGTGCTTTAATCGGATCCCCTCCCGGAGCTTCTGCTTCCGGTGCCGTACCGGATAGAGTTTCACAAATACCCTGCCTCCCGAAATCTCGGGAACTCTATGCTCAAACGAGACGTGGCTGGCATCCTGGGAACGCGATTTGCGGGAAAGCTCCCGGTAATCCCTGGAAAGGCCACCCAGAACGCTCTTCACGGATGGATCCCTGAAGCACCACCGGAAAGAACCGCTTCTGAGACTCTCAAATTCCGGAAAAAACCTTTTCGGCATGGCCCTTTCTTTCCCCAGCACCGGCCGAGACCCCGCAGGAGGCTCACCCCGGGTCGTCTTGGATCATCCTCGAAACGTACGGCGTCTTCCCACTCCTTCGAAAAATGCCGATCGGCGTTCCGGGTCTTGCAGGCAATCATGCTCCGGAGGACCGACGAACCCGGCTCGTCACTTCACGGTACAGGGCGAGATATCTCGAAGCGATCAGATCCCAGTCAAAGTCCCTGATGAAGGCGGGAACCGCATCCCGGAGACGCGAAACGAGCGCCTTTTCCCGGATCATCCGCTCCATGGCCTGCGTCAAGGCCTCATGGTCCCCGGGAGGAAACAACAGCCCGTTTCGTTCGTGGTGAACCATTTCCGGATTGCCGTCCACGGCCGAGGCCACCACCGGCAAACCCGCGGCCAGCGCTTCCAGGATCACATTCGCAAAGGGCTCCTTTCTCGAAGGGCAAACGAAGAACTCCGCCGAGCGAAGAAGATCCGTCTTTTCCCGCCCCGCGACAAAACCGAGAAAACGAACACGATCCTCGACGGCCAGCTCTCCGGCCATGGATTTCAACCGGCTCTCCTCCGGCCCGGGCCCTGCAATCAGGAGGTCGGGTTTCTCCCCCCCCAGGGCCGCGTAGGCCCGGAGCAGAATGTCAAAGCCCTTCCGGGGGATGAGGTTCCCCAAAGAGAGCGCATAGGGGCGGGGGTGAGGAAAGGACCTTCCCGAGGAAAAAGCCGCGGTATCGACTCCATTGTGAATAATCCGGACGGAGCCCTCGTCTACGCCCAGGTCGGTCAAAAGATCCTTCATATATCGCCCTTGTGCGACCACCGCATCGGCCTGCTTCAATGCCCTCTTAACCCATGTTTCCGCTCTGAAGCCATTTTTTAGCGTATTT
>CAYVUX010000531.1:0-2798 GCA_964455075.1 uncultured Desulfobacteraceae bacterium
CCGACCCAAATCTGAGCGTCAATTCTGTGAATTTATTTTTGAGTGAGCCCTTAGGAGGAAAAAAAACGTCATCCCGGATTCCGGATCTCCCTTGCTTCGCGTCGGTCGTCCGGAATGACGTCTTTGGGTCCTTCCGGAAAATGGATGCCCAATGGTTGCAAAATTAAAATGGTTCAGAGGGTTTTTGGATCCTCATATCTTCGAATAGGAGTGAGCCGCCCCGGCGGCGGTTCCCGGTTCGCGGCTGACGCCGCTCCTACAGCAGCGCCTTCGATTCCCTGTAGGAGCGGGCTTGCCCGCGAACAAGCTCCGCACGGGTGATGAAGGCGGCTTTCGGTTGCGAAGGAACCGGGTTGCCTGTTTGGAGAAGAGATTTTATCGGGAAGACCTTAGGCACCCTCATAGCGTCGGTTCGCGGCTGACGCCGCTCCTACAGAAACGCTTCCGAATCCCTGTAGGAGCGGGCAGGGCTATCTGAGTCCTTAGAGCTACCCGAATTCCGGATCTCCCTTGCTTCGCGTCGGTCGTCCGGAATGACGTTTTTTCGAATTACAACACCGTCTCGAAGGCCGGAATCCAACAGTTCCCGCCTTCGGCCAGCGGGACAGGCCGGCATGATGCAGCGGATCTGTCGCGGCGAACCTAGGATTGGGCGGAAACGGACGTTTTTCAGAGGCGTCTCCCAGGGGTAGAGAGGTTCAACATGGCTGAAATTATCGAACTCCCCGGCAGAGAACCCCCTGTGCCGGACGACTTGATCTGCCGGAGCCCTTTGGAATTTCGAAAAGCCGAATGGGGAACCGGACACTTCGTTCAAATGCTGAAGTCCCAGTCTGAAAAACTGAGAAGCCACCGGGAGGAGGTCCTTGGAAAGGGCGGGAAGGCTCCCTGGAACCTCCCACCCCACTACTCCCTGCAAGGCGGGATGGCCGGCACGATTCAGGCACTGTTCCTCTCCAGACGCGATGAGAAAAGGATGCGGGGAATCTATTACCTGGCGGGGCTTATCGACTGTATGATCAATCAAGTCCATCACATTCTTCGCACGGACCTTTTGCGGGACATGTACAAGAAGGTATTTGCCTTGAAAGCGGAATTGAATGTGCGCTGGTACGGAACCATCGACCAGGTGCTTCTGCCCATCGACCCCTGGTTCTTCAGCGAGGCCGAATACCGGGCGTCTTTGAGAAACGCCGAAACCATGCAGAAACTCTATCAGGGCATACGGACGGGAACAGACGAGATGTTCGATGTTTTGGCGCTGGAGTATGTCTTTTACTGTCCGGGCGTGGGAGGATGATCATGTCTGGAGGATCCGTCGGCCGGCTCATGGAAGAGCTCCATCGCCTCAAGTGCAGGCTGGCTCAAAAAGAGCAATCCATTCGGGAAATGAAGATGAGCCATCTCTTCCTGGAAGCCCTCTTCGACGGCATCCATGAGGAGATCATGGTTCTGGACCGGGAGTTCTGTGTAAGAGACGTGAACAGGGTCTTTCTGAATACCCGCGGGCTCCACAAGGGCGAGGTGATCGGGAACAAGTGCCACGAGGTCATGTATCAGTTGGGGACACCATGTTCCGCGTTCGAGCAGGACTGCCCTCTCGAAAAGGCCTTGAAAACCGGCAAGCGGGTAGAGACGACCCACTACCAGGAAATCAACGGCCGTCCTGTGGAAATGATCCGGATCATCTATCCCGTGGAAGAAGAGACGGACCTTCCGGAATATTTCGTGGAGATATCCAGGGAGGTTACGGAGTACGGAAATCTCATCAGGAGGCTGCGGGCATCGGAAAACAAGTTCAAGACCATTCTGGATACCGCGACCGACGCGATCCTGAGCATCGACGAAAACCACAGGATCATTCTTTTTAATGACGCGGCCCAGCGCACCTTCGGATATTCCCGGGCCGAAGTCATTGGCAAGGACCTGAATCTGCTCATTCCTCCCCAGTACGGAGACCATTACGGATTCGTCCGAAAATTTCTGGAAACCCGGAAGCCCACCCTCATCGGGCGGTCCGTGCCCCTCACGGCTCTCCACAAGCAGGGAGTGGAATTCCCCATCGAGATCGGGCTCTCCTACCATGAGATGGAAGGGAAGGTCACGTTTACCGCCTTCATCCGGGACATGACCCTTCAAAACCAGCTCGAGAAAAAGGCCATGCAGTCCGAGCGGCTTGCCGCGGTGGGACAGACGGTGGCCCAGGTGGTTCACGAAATCAAGAATCCGCTCATGATCATCGGCGGATTCTCCCAACAAATACGCAAACACCTCACGGATCAGAAGGCCATACAGAAACTCGACATGATCGCCGAGGAGGTCGGGCGGCTGGACAAACTGGCGGAGGAGCTTACGGATTTCACAAAAGAATACAAGCTGGTCAAGAGAGCCTCTGATATCCATTCGGTATTGATGGATGTGTTGCGGATCATGAGCGGGATTCATCCTCAGGACAAGTACGAATTCTCCATGGAATTCTCCCCGAACGTGCGTGAGGTCTATTGCGACCCGGACAAAATGAAACAGGTCTTCATCAACATTCTCTCCAACAGCATCGAGGCCATGGAGGAAGGGGGGACCATCACCATAACCACCGAAAGGGATTCCGACGGAGTGGAAATCCGTATTACGGACGAAGGGGTGGGAATCGAGGAGGGAGACCTATACCATATCTTTGAACCGTTCTACACCACCCGGGAAAGAGGCTCCGGCCTGGGTCTGGCCATTTCTTTTAAGATCGTTGAAGCCCACGGGGGCGAGATCTCGGCCTACAGCCTGCCGGGCGAAGGGGCCACTTT
>CAYVUX010000532.1:0-2787 GCA_964455075.1 uncultured Desulfobacteraceae bacterium
CGTCCGGTTCGGAGGGGGGAGAGCCTGGGTAACCAGGGTTTCCCACCCCTATAGGAAAACGCCATCCTTTTGATAACTTATGGATCCCGGATCGGGGCCTGTCCCGGACTACGATCCGGGATCCGGGATGACGAATTGCAAGATAGCTTCGGGAGCCGGGATCCATAGCCTTCAGCGCACTGCAATGACGAAGGTCAACGGTAACGCCGCTCGCAAGACCCGGCTTGAGCGGGGAGATGGGTGTTCTCCGAAAGCCTCCTACGGAAAGAGCTCTTCGCGGAGTTCCTGGATAGATTCGATGCCCGTGAGAGTCATCCCTTCGGGGGGCCTGGATCCGTCCAGATTGCTTCTGGACATAAGCCCTCGCGAAAAACCCAGCTTCCCCGCTTCCCGGAGCCGCAACCCGGGCTGGCTGACCCCCCGGATCTCGCCGGCGAGCCCCACTTCCCCGAAGACCACCAGCCTTTGATCCACGGGCCTGTTGAGAAAGCTCGACATCATGGCCGACACGATTCCCAGGTCGGCCGCCGGCTCATCCACCTTGAGTCCCCCGGCCACGTTCACAAAGATGTCCTGGTCGCCCAGTTCCATGCCGAGGCGCTTCCCCAATACGGCGACCAGGAGGGATATCCGGTTGGCGTCCACACCAATGGCGGTGCGCCGTGGCATGCCTAAAGGGCTCGGCCCCACCAGGGCCTGGATTTCGACCAGCACGGGCCGCGTCCCCTCCAGGCAGGGGATGACCACGGACCCTGGGACCTCCCGGGGCCGTTCCTCGAGGAAGATCCTGGAGGGGTTGTCCACGGGAGACAATCCCGAGTCCTTCATCTCGAAGACGCCGATCTCGTTCGTGGATCCGTAGCGGTTCTTCACGGATCTCAAGATGCGGAAAAGGTGCCCCCGTTCTCCTTCGAAGTAGAGGACCGTGTCCACGAGGTGCTCGAGAACCTTGGGGCCCGCAATGGCTCCTTCCTTGGTCACGTGTCCCACGAGGAAGACCGGGACCCCGGATTCCTTGGCCAGACCCATGAACCGTGAGGCCGCCTCCCGTACCTGGCTTACGCTGCCCGGGGCGGAGGAGATCGCATCGGAGTACATGCTCTGGACGGAATCCACAGCCACCAGGTTTGCCCTTACGGTTTCGAGCTCCTGGAACACCTCTTCTACACATGTCCCTGTCATGACAAATAGGTTCTCACCGTGAACCCCG
The DNA here is from genome assembly GCA_964455075.1 of uncultured Desulfobacteraceae bacterium. GTDB lineage: Bacteria > Desulfobacterota > DSM-4660 > Desulfatiglandales > Desulfatiglandaceae > CAYVUX01. The sequence goes on from CAYVUX010000532.1 coordinate 1,211, forward strand.
AGCCGGTCCGCCCGCAGGCGAATCTGTTGAGCGGATTCTTCTCCGGAAAGATACAGGGCCCGGAACCCCTGGGACGACACATGGCCTAGGACCTGGAGGATGAGCGTGGACTTTCCGATCCCGGGGTCCCCACCGATGAGGACCAGGGACCCCGGAACGATGCCTCCTCCCAGGGCGCGGTCGAATTCCGCCAGGCCGGTTTCAATGCGCATGTCGGCTCGCAGCGAAATGGCGTCGATCGGCTCCGGCCGGGGAGCGTTTGCCCTCCGGGCCATTTTTCCGCTCCGGGGCCTTTGCACTTCCTCGACCATGGTGCTCCATTGGCCGCAGTCCGGGCATCGGCCCAGCCACTTGGGCGCCTGGCATCCGCACTCCTGGCAGACGAAAACGGATTTGTTCGTCTTGGACACGATTCGGACCCCCATTTTTCCAGCTTTTCCGTCTCCTTCTACCCCATCCGCGGTCTCGGTGCAAGCTCCGAGCCCGGGAGCGAAAGGCAGGGACCCGGCTGGGCGGCCCGCCGGGGAAGCGGACCGGCCGGGCGCCTATCCATGCTCCGTGTACGTGCGAACCTTCATCCGCTCCGGCAGGATCGAGAGGAAGACGGCCCCATCCCGTCCGGTTCGGAGGACCCTGCATCCCAACTTTTGGAGTCGATCAAGGACGGCGGGGCGGGGCAGAGGCCTTGGACCCCCTTCCCGACAGGATACCACACAGAGGCGCGGCCGAACGGCTCGCAGAAACCTCTGGGTTCCGGACGAGTCGCTTCCGTGATGGGGGCACAGGAGCACATCGCTTTTGAGCGCGGCACGTTGAGTGGACACAAGCCACGCCTCGGCCTCCTGTTCGATATCCCCCGGAAAAAGCAGCGAGTGTCCGCCGAAGCTTGCTTTCAACACCAGCGACCGGTTGTTCAATTCCCGCCCGTCGGACGCCCCGGGTTCAATCGGGAACGCCGGCATGGGATGGATCGCCTTCAGTTGGACCCCGTTCACGAAACGTCCCTCCTCGAGGTCTTCGGGAAGGAGGATCCGGACCCCCTTCTTTTTGAGGATATCCATAAGCTCCACAAAGGAAGGCGTGTCCACCATGTCGCCGTTTGTCCAGAATTCATCCGGGCCGAAGGCTCTGGCGATGAAGCGCAGCCCGTTCATGTGGTCGGATTGGGGGTGACTGAGGACCAGGTAGTGCACTTTGGTCACTTTGGCGCGCCAGAGCGACGGGGCGACCACCATTTTCCCCACGTCGAATCGGCTCTGGGAAAATCCGCCCCCGTCAATGAGCATGTTCTTTCCCCCGGGGAGCGCCAGGAAAGCGGCGTTTCCCTTTCCCACGTCCAGGAACGTCACCCTCAGGTCGGAATGAAACCTCACCGAGTAGACCCAGTAAGCTGCGTCGCCGGTCACCATTAGAAGGGCGAGAATCAGGGCTTTTTTGGCCATAGCGGAACGCTTGAAGAAATAGAGCGTGAGAAGGAGGAAGTAGAACAGACTGATCTCTAACAGATTCGGGGTCACCACCCAGACGCTTGCACCGGGGAGGGCGGCCCAGAATTGCGCCAGGGTTCGCATCCCTTC
>CAYVUX010000533.1:0-2780 GCA_964455075.1 uncultured Desulfobacteraceae bacterium
TCCATGGAAAAATTCTTACGATCAACAAGTCGGCGGAAAGGATGCTGGATGTAGATGCGGACAAAATTATCGGCAGGGATTTTTATGAGATTCTCCCTGAGGAAAACCTGCGGTTTGTAGATGAATTTCTTTCCGATGAGCGCTTGTTTCGGAAGGGTTTGTTGAAGAAGCAAGTGCGGTTGTCTCTTGGGGAAAGAAGATTGATGCTTCTCGTTTCTTTGAACGTCTTGCGTGATGAGAGAGGAGGTTATCTCGGGCTGGTGACGGTGCTGGAAGATCTTACGGAAATCGAAAAAGCTCACCGCGTGGCAGCCTGGAGGGAGGTGGCGAGAAGGATAGCACATGAGGTGAAGAACCCCCTGACGCCCATTCAACTCTCGGCTCAGCGCCTCAAAAAGAGATACGAAGACAAGCTTGGAAGCGACGACGGCAAAATTTTTCACGAGTGTACGGAAATGATCATCAAGCAGGTCGAAGAGCTGAAAGGGTTGGTGAACGAGTTTTCCAATTTTGCGCGAATGCCGGCGGCCAATCCGGTTCCCTCGGACATCAGGGAAATCATCAGGGAGGTCTTGAGCCTCTATAGGGGGGCCCACAAGGGGATCGAATTCACATACGACGACTCTGCGGATGTGCCCGTTTTTAATCTGGATAGAGAACAGATCAAAAGGGTGATGATCAACTTGGTAGAGAACGCCATCGAAGCCATGGAAGAGAAGGGTGAGGTTAACATCGACCTGAAATATGACAAGGTTCTTCAGATGGTGGTAATCGAAGTTCGTGACACGGGTCGTGGCATATCACCGGAGCATAGAAGCAGGTTGTTCGAGCCGTATTTCTCCACAAAAAAGTACGGGACCGGGCTGGGTCTCGCCATCGTGAACACGGTGATCACCGATCACAACGGCTTTGTTCGGTTTCAACCGAATAAGCCCAACGGCTCAAGGTTCATCATCGAGCTCCCCGTGCGGATTTGATGAACCGGCACTCGTAAAGAGACCTTGAGAAGTTCTTTTGCCTGATGCGGACTTGCGGAATCAAGACGGACGAGGGGATGTTCAGCTTCCAGTTCATTGCGAGGGGGCTAATCCCGGCAATGCCTTGTAGTATTTCTTGGACCAAGTTTCTCTTGAATGAAGCCTGTGGATCGGGCAAGAAGAGGGGGTCTTCAAAGCGCTCATACAGGCCGTCGGAGCGCGGCGATGCGTTTTCCCGGGTGCGGATCCCCCGGTTCCGTCTGATAACGGTCTAATGCACGGCAACGGGCTTGGAAATGAGCATATGCCGACAAATTCGCTGGACTTTGTTCATGGGCCTCTACGAGATCCTGTGGGCCCTTGCCACCATATGCCTTGCGCCCATCGCACTGTTTGCATCGAATGAGCGACTGCTGGACAGGCTTGCCCTGAGACTGCCGAATACACCACTGGAGGGCAAGAATGTCTGGATTCACGCACTTTCGGTGGGAGAGGTGTTGTCCGCCATCCCTTTGGTGAATCGATTGCATGAAGATTATCCGGAGACGGGGGTCGTATTCACGGTGACCACCTCGAAAGGCATGGCAATCGCCCGGAGGGAGTTGGGAGACAAGGTTCGTGCATTGCTCACCATGCCCGTCGATGCTTGCTGGCCGGTCCGCGCCGTCGCTCGATATATCAGGCCGGAAGTTTTTGTCCTGGTAGAGACGGACCTGTGGCCTTGTCTTCTCCATCATCTAGGGAAAAAGGGCGTCCGGTGCCTCTTGATTAATGGGCGCGTTTCACCCCGGACCTGCCGTTCATACGCCAAGTTTCCTCTGTTTCCGAGGATGATGTATGGGACGTTTGAAAAGTGCATGGTGCAGTCGGGGTTGGATCGGCAGCGGCTGCTCGTACTCGGGGTCGAATCCGAAAAGCTGGAGACGGCGGGAAACATCAAGTTCGATCGAGAATGGTCCGCTTTGACCAATAGTGAGCAACGGAATTGGCAATCCCTGCTGGGGCTTGGGCCGGAGGATCGGATTTGGGTCAGCGGGAGCACTCACCGGGGAGAGGAGGGGATGATCCTCCGGGCTTTTCAAACGCTTCAAAGGGACATGCCGGACCTCCGGTTGATTATCGCTCCCAGAAGAATCGAGGAGGCGGCCCTGGTGCTTGAGGCTGCTGAATCCATGGGGTTTCGATGCATGGAGAGGACAGCGCTGCCCGCCGAACACATCCGGTGGGAAGTCCTTGTGCTCGATACGATCGGGGAGCTGGGGCGAATCTACGGTCTTGGGGAAGTGAGTTTTGTGGGAGGGAGCCTTGTCCCCTTCGGCGGGCACAACCTCCTTGAGCCTGCAAACTTTGGTTGCCCGGTGCTTTTCGGACCGCATACGCACAACTTTGTCGAGATGTCCGAGGCGCTGGCCGCGGCAGGGGGCGGCAAACGCGTCCGGGATGAGAAGGAGCTCTGTCAGGAATTACGAATTCTCCTCACAAACGAGGGGTTCAGAAAGGAGACGGGACGCCGCGGCAAGGCCTTTGTGGAGGAGAACCGGGGAGCCCTGGACCGTGTCGTATCCCGAATTGTTGCGGGGAGATGACGATGGCCCCAGTCCTCGAGGGCTCAACGAACGATTCAATGGTCGGAAGGGTGAAGGCCGCGCGCTTTCTGTCCATGCTCTATAGGATCGGGGTTGAAGCGCGGCTCAAGGCATACAGGAAAAAGATCTTTAGGTCGAGATCGTTGCCCGCTTTCGTATTGAGCGTAGGGAACGTTACCGTTGGAGGGACGGGCAAGACCCCCGCCGTGGCGGCAAT
>CAYVUX010000534.1:0-2778 GCA_964455075.1 uncultured Desulfobacteraceae bacterium
TCTACAAGCAGGCAACCCGGTTTCCTTCGCAACCGAAAGCCGCCTCAGTCACCCGCCCGGAGCTTGTTCGCGGGCAAGCCCGCTCCTACAAGGGCGGGTTTCCGGTGCCATCGAAATCGAAATCGCTATCGAAATCGACCTTAAAACTTCCGTATCCGGAGAGAGCCACCATCCTGTCCTTTCATTTTGCGATAGCAACCACGATGTGGACTTGGATTCCGTCAACTTCCCCCAGCGTCAGGACGGCCTGCCCCGGAGCAGCATGGTTCGCGGGCAAGCCCGCTCCTACAGGATGGTCGGAGCGTCTTCTCTTAAGAGCGGTGTCAGGCCAAAATCAGAATGCCACGATTTTTCATTCCCCTTCAAAGACATAAGGATACGAAAACCGGATGAAACTGAATCAGGCTACCAAAGTCGGCCCCGGAATGCAATTTCGGAATGCATCCCGCGGTCTGGGCTGGAATTCGGGGATTGCCCGATTGTCGACACCCTGCTAGAATCAATCTCCTATGAACGAAGGAAAACTGATTGAATATATCGAGCAAGGCGCCCTGATCTGCACCCTGTGTCTTCAGGACAAGGGCAATAAGCTCCACCTTCTCACGCCCACGAACCGGGAGGTCAATCTTCCTCCCAAAAGGGCCGTCCTCATATCCGGTGTCGGCTCCGATACGGAAAAGCCCAGGGAACAGCTCCTCGAAGAATTGAAACATAAAGACCGGGTTAGAACGCAACTGAAAGACCGGGTGAACGTGGAGGAGCTCTGGGAGCTGGTGAGGGATGAGGGTGAGAGGTTCGACTACAAGGATCTGGCCCAGCTCGCATTCGGAGAAGACATCACGGACGACCATGTCTCGGCGCTGGTGCGAGCACTCTTTGAAGACCGGCTTCGTTTCAAGTTCAAGGACGGCTGTTTTCTGCCCAATTCCGAGGAAAGGGTTGAACAAATCGCAAAACAGAGGGAGGAAGAGGCCCTCAAAGAAGAGCGCCTAAGGCAAGGGGCGGCATGGATAAAGGGCATTTTTGAGGGAAAGCGGGTGGAAGAGCCTCTTCTGAAGGATGACATTGTCGAGATGCTGGTACAGTTGGTCCTTTACGGGAATGACGCGGCGGATTTCAAGACCGCAAAGGAGCTTCTGTCCAGGGCTGGAATCACAAATACGGGAAAGGCCAAATACGTTCTTTTGCGCCTGGGTGTTTGGGAAGAGGACGAAAACCTGGACCTTCATCGGTTGGGTGTTGGGAAAGCCTTTTCAGAAGAACATTTGGCGCAATCCGCGAAGGTTGTGCAAACCGAAGTGGACGCGGGGGACAGGGAGGACTTGACGCATCTGCCTGTGGTTACGGTTGACGGCCCCGAGACGAGAGACTATGACGATGCCCTCAGTGTCGAAGTGAGCGGAAACGTGCTCCACGTGGGGGTCCATATTGCCGACGTGGCCTCCGCGATAGCTCCGGGCAGCTCTCTTGACAGAGAAGCCGCTGAGAGGGCCTCGTCCATATATTTGCCCCGGAAGCAGATCCCGATGCTCCCCCCCGAGCTTTCTCAAGACGCCCTCAGCCTGAAAGAAGGAAAGGTCAGAAAAGCCGTTTCCCTATTGACGCGTTTTGATTCGGACGGGGTGCTTTTGGACTACCGTTTTGTGCCCAGCCTGGTTCGCGTCGAACGCCGGCTGACATACGAAGAACTGGACGGCCGCTTGGAAGGCGAATTCGGGCTCGACCGGATCTACCGGTTGTGTCGGAAACTCCGGCAGGACCGGGTCGAGCGAGGCGCTTTAAACCTTTCTCTTAAAGAGCTGGTGGTAAAGGTGGAGGAAGATGAATCCGTTTCCCTCGAGCGCGTGGATCAGAATGCGCCTCCCCGCATGATGGTGGCGGAAATGATGATCCTGTACAATCATCTTGCCGCGAGTTTTTGCAGGGACCGGCAAATTCCGGCTCTTTATCGAACCCAGGCCGAACCCTCGGAACGATTGATCCAGGAGGAAGCCGGCGGATACCTTTTCTACGTGTTCCGGCAGAGAAGGAAATTGAGCCCCATGCGCATGGACACGGCACCGAGTCGCCACAGCGGCCTGGGGCTTGAAGCTTATACCCATGCCACCTCTCCCATCCGGAGATACCTCGACGTGCTTGTCCAGAGGCAGATCGGGAATTCCCTGCTCGGGCTCCCCCTGTTGTATTCAAAAGAAGACCTGGAAAAGATCGCTATGCGTGTGGAACCCGTGGTCCGGGACCTGGCGAGGATGAAACGGAACCGACTCCGATACTGGGTGTTGAAGTACCTCCGTCAGAATCCAAACGGCGTGTACAGCGCCATGGTGTTGGATGAGTTGAAGAGCAAGTATCGGGTTGTGCTGACCGATTTCTTGCAGATAGCGGAAATGGGGCCGAAAAACGGATTGAATCTCCGCCCCGGGCAGGAGGTCATGATCCAGGTCAAGAAGGCCGATCCGTGGGAGAATCAGCTTGAGATTGTAAAAGCCGACTGAGCGCTTTCCCCTCCCCCATCTTGGACTCCGGCCGCGCTTGCTCCGTCACCCCGGCTCGCAGTCCGGCACAGCCGCCGGAATCCGCCCCGTCTCCCCCCGTCATTCCGGTGGATCCCGGATCGGTGTCCGGGACAGGCACCGGAATCCAGGGAAACGTCGTCATGCCGTGGGCTTATGGATCCCGGCTCGCGTCCCGTTTCACGGGACGTGGCCGGGATGACGAATTGCGACACATGGCCGCTTCCGGTTGTTAAGGAAATGGGTTGCCTGCTTGAAGAAGAGA
>CAYVUX010000535.1:0-2752 GCA_964455075.1 uncultured Desulfobacteraceae bacterium
CTTCGGTTCCCCAGGATATCCATCTTGACCAGCCCGGCTTCTTCCACGGCGTCCTTTTCCCACTGGAGCACCTGGACCCCGCCGGCGGAGATCTCTACGGGGCAGTACTTTCGGATCTCGTCGGGAACCACCACCACGCCGCCGCAGTGGGTGGACAGGTGATTGAAATGGGACTCCAGCCGGAGGGCGGCCTCCAGGATGTCGTCCCACGGCCCTCCAAAGTCCAGGCCTCTCATCCGGGGATGCAGGGAGAAATCCCGACCGGCGGTTTTCAAGAGCCAGCCGTACCCGAGCTTTTTCGTAACCCGTCCGATCTCCTGGTCGGCCAGCCCGAAGACCTTGGCCACTTCCCGGATCGCGGACCGCGCCCGGAACGTGTTGTGGTTGGCCACCACGGCCGTGCGGCGGTTTCCGTACTTGGCGAACACATAATCCACGATCCGGTCCCGCTCATCCCAGGCAAAGTCCACATCGATGTCGGGCGGATCCATCCGGCCGGGGTTCAAAAACCGCTCGAAGAAAAGACCGTGCCGGACGGGGTCCACGTGGGTAATCCCCAGGGCGTAGGAGACGATGGAAGCGGCCGCGCTCCCCCGGCCGCACGAGTAACGGGCCCTCCGGGTGACATCGGCCACCACCAGAAAATAATGGGAGAAATTTTTCTCCCGGATAATGCGCATCTCGTGTTCCACGCGCTCCTTTACGGCCCGGCTGATCCTCCCATAGCGTTTCCTGCACCCCTCGAGGGTCGCCCGGTAAAGCCGGTCAAAGGCCTCCCGGTCGTTCATATGCTCAAATCGGGGAAAAACAACCCGATCGAAATCCCATTCCGTCTGACAGCGCTCCGCGATTCTCACGGTATTCGCCACCGCCTCCGGGCAATGGGGAAACCGATCGATCATCGTGCGGGGCCCGCTCAAGACATTATGCTCCCCGCACGTCTCCCCGGGGCCGAGACGGGAGATCTTGCTGTTCAATGCGACCGCTCTCAAAATGAGATGGAGCCGGAACTGATCCTTGTGCACCAGGTAAACCCGGTTGGTAGCGGCAGGCGGGACCCCGGTCTTCCCGGAGAAGGCATGGCAGGCGGCCATGCAATAACCCGGGGACATCTCCACGAAAAGATCCTCGGGCGAATCCCTCCTGAGGGCCTTGATGAGCCTGAAATCGTCCGAGACAATGACGAGCCCCTGTCTCCTTTCCCGAAGCGCCCGAACAAGGTCGAAATCCCCGTGGCAGAGGCAGTCGGAAATCAGGCGGCAGAGATTGGCGTAGCCGCTCCGGGTCCTGACCAGCAGGAGGGCGCGACGGCTCCCGGAGAGGAGCTCGCTTCCCGCAATAGGCTTGATGCCCGTCTCCCGGGCCGCCTCCAAGAACTCCATCAGGCCGTAGAGCCCGTTCGTGTCGGTCAAAGCCAGACGTGCGATCCCCAAATTCCGGGCGGCCCGGCAGAGCTCTCCCACGGTGGGAATGCCCCATCCCCTGGAATAGTGGGAATGGACGTTCAGGGGAACAAAGTCCATAAGACCCTCATATCGAGACCTTTGAAACATGTTCCATTTTCAGGTTTTTCCGGAATTTGGGGACCTCTTAGAACACGGATCGCTCTTTAAGGGGGAGGATGTCCCGGCTTTCCCGCTCTTTGACATTTTCCGGATTCCGGCGCCTGTCCCCGATCCGAGATTCGAGACTGTGTCGCAATTTAAAAAACGTTATTCCGGACGAACGACGCGAAGCAAGAGAGATTCGGAATCCAGGAAAAGGACATCCTAATTGTGAACTTCTGGATCCCGGCTCGCGCCCCGTTTCACGGGGCTTGGCCGGGATGACGAATGGCGACACAGTCTCGAATCCCGGATAACCTGGAAGTCCCGCTATCGAGTACCGGCCGGGTTTATCAAGCCCGCATGGCGGCCGGCCCTGTGCCCCCCGAAAGCGTCATAGGTGGGCATCTCATTTTGCAGGTCCTTCTTGTTGGCCTCTGGGCCAAGCCCATTCGCGAACGGTTTGCTCAAGGTCTCATCACATCGCTCGTCCATAATCAATCGCCCCCTCCCCGTAACGGTCCCGGACGCGGTCCATGGCCCGCGCGAGAAGAAGGCTTTTCTCTCCGGCTGCCGCCGAACGGGGAAAAAGCGACATCTGACCACTTTCCGGGACGAACTCCCCGAACCGGACACGCATAAATCGAACCCGCACACGCCGGATGCACATCTTGAAAAAGAGTGCCTCCAGCGGCCTGTAGAGGTCCGGTTCCAGGGAACCGGACCTCTGGAGCCGAAGTTCCCGCCGGGTCTCCATCCGGTCGGAGTATCGGATCAAGAGACCGGCCTTCCGGGGACAAACAGCCCGTTTCCGCACCTTCCGGGCGCATCTTTCCACCATCCTGTAGAGGGCGGCCAGGAGCTTCCCGTCGTCGTTTTCATCCTCTCCAAAGGCCGTCTCTTCATATATTCCGGGCCTTGCCGGCAAAGGCTGGACCGGGGTCGGGTCAATGCCCAGCGCCCTTTGATGGATGACAAATGCTTCGCGTCCGAAGACGAGCCTCAGGCTCCCCGTATCCAGGGCGGCCAGTTCGCGGACCCGGACGATCTGCAGCTCCTCGATGAGGATACGCCGGCGGGCCCGGCCCACGCCCGGAACCATATACACCTTCAACGGCGCCATGAAAGCGGCCTCCCTGCCGAGATTTACGTCCAGGATCCCCTCGGAAGGGAGGATCCGGGAGGCGATGCTGGAGACCATCTTGTTT
>CAYVUX010000536.1:0-2741 GCA_964455075.1 uncultured Desulfobacteraceae bacterium
CTCATTTATGAATTGGAAACTCCCAAGTGCCCAAAAATGATTTGTGGATGGGCACTCGCTAAAAAATATTCCCTTTTTCTTTACCAGAATATTCGGCTCTGCTCAACACGGTTTATCCCTATATGCGCCAAGAACCAGCTTTTCTCTCCGGACCGGGATCGAATCCCCAGTCCCTCAACTGGGCCAGCATTCTCTCGCGGTGTGTTCCAGGCCAGAAATATCGCCCGCAGGAGGGGCAAAACCGTATGGCGTCCCGGTTCTCAAAGAACACGTACTCCGGGACATTCTCGCGGGCCTCCTCGGCAGACGCATCCCGCAGCTTTTCGTTGCAGACCAGGCAGCGACTGAACCACCCGCGGGGGTCGGGATCCAGGCCCGTTCGGTCCCTCAATTCCCTGATCTGCTCCCCCACGTGATGGGCCTGGACGAGGACCGCGCCGGGGAACCGATCGGTCCTGGCGCGATCCCTTGAAACAAGGACCCTTCCCTTCTGGATACACCGATCGAGGACCCCCTCGTGGTAACGCGCCCGGTAGCAGACGTCGCATCCCATGGCCCGAAGCCATTTGGCCAGTCTCCCCAGCATAGAGTCAAGCACGAACCGCATTTCCGCTTCCGGACTCATTGTTTCTGATTCTACCCTGACTCCACGGGATTCGCAAAGGAATTCGGGCCGAGTTGACGGATCCCGGCAAATGATATAGAACCGTCGTTCAAGCAGCTCCCGAACGGCGATCACCCGCCGTTTACAGCCCTTCTCCGGACGGTTTCTCCGAACGAACGCAAACCGAAATTCCGCAAGGACCGTCCGGGAAAGGAAAACCGGATTTCAGGATTTCGCCCATGGACAGAATCCTTATCGAGGGAGGGAACCCCCTCAACGGCACCGTACAGGTTGGAGGGGCCAAGAATGCAGCCCTCCCCGCTATTGCAGCCTGTCTTCTGACGGGGGGACGCCATATGCTGAAGAACATCCCTCGTCTCCGGGATATCAAGACCATCAAGCAAATCATGTCCCAATTCGGCGTGGGATTTCAAGAAGCCGACGGCGTCCTGGAAGTCCACGCCGACAATGTCACCGGGCACGAGGCACCCTATGATCTGGTGAGAACCATGAGGGCTTCCATCCTCCTGCTCGGACCGCTTCTCGCCCGATGCGGCAAGGCCAAAATCTCCCTGCCCGGCGGCTGCGCCATCGGAGCCCGCCCTGTGAACCTCCATTTGAAAGCCCTGTCTCACATGGGGGTGGACATGCATTTGGATCAAGGCTACGTGCACGCACAAGCCGAACGTCTGAAGGGCGCCGACATTTTTTTTGACACCCCCACGGTCACCGGAACCGAAAACATCCTGATGGCGGCGGTAACGGCCGAGGGGCGGACCGTACTCAGAAATGCGGCCAAGGAACCCGAGATCCAGGACCTGGCCGAGATGCTGAGGGGGATGGGCGCCCGAATCGAGGGCGACGGGACCGACAAAATCGAGGTCGATGGCGTGCGCGACCTGCGGCCGGCCGAGCACTCCGTCATTCCGGATCGCATCGAATCCGGGACGTTCATGATCGCGGGGACCATGACCCGGGGCGACATCACATTGACGGGATGCCGACCGGAGCATCTGGAAGCCCTCAGGGAAAAACTGGAATCCGCCGGGGCCGAAATCCACGCGGAACGAAGTCGCATTCGGGTCAAAGGGCCGGAGATGATCGAAAGCGTGGACATCAAAACCATGCCCTTTCCGGGGTTTCCCACCGATCTCCAGGCCCAGTTCATGGCCCTGATGTGTATCGCCAGGGGGTGGAGCATGATTCGGGAGACGGTTTTTGAAAACCGGTTCATTCACGTGAGTGAGCTCAAAAGAATGGGCGCCGACATCGAGATCAACGGGAACCAGGCCCTTGTCCGTGGAAAAGACCGCCTCCTTGCCGCCCCTGTCATGGCCACCGACCTCCGTGCCAGCGCGTCGCTCATCCTGGCGGGATTGGTGGCGGAAGGCGGCCGCACCGAGGTTCGGCGCATCTACCACCTCGACCGGGGCTACGAGGTCCTGGAGGAGAAGTTCCAAAAGCTGGGGGCCTCCATATGGCGTGAAAAGGACTGACGGGGCATGCTTCGCCGTCCCCTCGTTCCTTTGCTCATTGCTCTCTCAGGCGGCATCGTGTTCGGCCACCTGGCGCTCCCCTCCTCTCCGGGGACCGGCCTTCTGCTGATCCCGGTCATTGCTTTGTGCCTGCTGATCGCGCTCCTGATTTCCCGGAGTGCCGCCTTTCTGGCCCTGCTTCTGACCGTCTTTCTGCTGGGTGCGTTTCTGGATGCCGACCGCCACCGGAACTCCAGGCTGGGGGAATGGGCCGAAGCCGGGCGCCGGGCGACCCTCGAGGGGACCGTGCTCGAGCCTATCCGCACCCTGGACGGAACCGCCCGGATCCGGGTCCGGGTCCGCATAATCGAGACCGACCGGGGTCCTATTGCCCTGGACGAGAATATCCAGGCAACCGTCTATACGCATCCCCCTCTGCTTGACCCCGGAGAGAAGATTCGCTTCCCCGCCAAGCTCAGCCCGTTTCGAAACTTTCTCAATCCCGGCGCGTACGACTACGTCTCGAGCAAGAACCGGGAAGGGTTCTCCTGCGCCGCCGCGGTCTCGGACGGAAGGAACATCGTTCCCATGGGCGAAGGCCGCCTCCCCTTCCCGGACGCGCTTCTGGAACGCATACGGAAGCCCGTGCGCGCGTTTTTCCA
>CAYVUX010000537.1:0-2731 GCA_964455075.1 uncultured Desulfobacteraceae bacterium
TGCGGAAAAAGGCCATTTATGGATGGAAACTCGCTAATTCAGAGCAGACATGCCTACTTCAAAGACAAAAGCAGAGCCCACCTATCTTAAGGTCCCGCCTCACAACATGGAAGCGGAACAGGCCATCCTGGGCGGAATTCTCATCAACAACGAGGCCATGAACCAGGTCATGGACATCCTTTCTCCCGAAGATTTTTACAGGGAGTCGAATACGGCTCTCTTCGAGGGGATGGCGGATTTGTATCATCACGGCCAGGCCATCGACCTCATCACCCTTTCCCAATGGCTTACCAGCAAGGGGCTGCTTGAAAAGGCAGGCGGGGCCGATTACCTGGGGTCCCTTGTGGAGGCCGTTTCCACTTCCGCGGGGATCGTCTATCATGCAAACATTGTCAAAGACCTCTCGGTTCGAAGGAGGCTTATCAGCCAATGCGCCTCCATCTCGGAGACCTGTTTCAAGGACTGGGAAAGGACGGAGGACCTTCTTGAACTTGCCGAGCAGGGCATCTTTGATCTTGCCGAGCGGCAGGTCAAGGAGGGGTTCAAGAGCCTCAAGTCCGTAATCAGGGAAAGCTTCAAAAAGCTTGAGAGCACCAGTGCCGCGGAAGGGCAATTGACCGGCCTTCCTACGGATTTCAAAGATTTCGATTCCATCACATCCGGTCTTCAGTCATCCGACCTGGTTATCATTGCCGGTAGACCCAGCATGGGCAAGACGGCCTTTGCGCTCAATATCGGATACAATGCCAGCCTGAAGACAGGCAAGGCCGTTGCCGTCTTTTCCCTGGAGATGTCCAAGCAGCAGCTGGGGATCCGCCTTCTGGGTCTGGACGGGGGTATTGATGCCAAACACCTCCGAACGGGAAACCTGCGCGGAGATGACTGGACCCGATTGACCCATGCGGCGAACCGGCTCTCAGACCTGCCCATTTTCATTGACGACAGCTCTGCGATCAGCGTGCTGGAAATGAAGGCCAAGTGCAGAAGGCTGAAGAAAACCACGGACCTGGGGCTCGTTATCGTGGACTATCTGCAGCTTATCCAGGGACGAAGATCCGCGGAATCCCGCCAGCTCGAAATATCCGAGATCTCCAGGATGCTGAAGGCCCTGGCAAAGGACCTGGACGTGCCTGTTATGGCGCTTTCTCAGTTGAACCGCAAGGTGGAGGACCGTCCCAACAGGAGGCCCCAGCTTTCCGATTTGAGGGAAAGCGGCGCCATCGAGCAGGACGCGGATGTCATCGTGTTCATATACCGGGATGAGGTCTACCACCCCGACTCCGAGGAAAGCAGAAACATCGCAGAGATCAACGTAGCGAAGCAGAGAAACGGACCCATAGGCAAGTTCCGATTGACCTTCCAGAAAGAGCTGACCCGGTTCAGGAATTACACCGAAGAGTCCATCCCCATGTAGCCGCGAGGCCTTTGAAAAGCGGCCTCTGCCGGAGGAAGGCCTCCATTACGCAATCTCTTATGCAGTCGCCTGAGCTCTCCAACCCGGACCGTCCTGAGATTGGGTCCGGTTGTGGGCCGAGAACCATGCACAGTGACCGTATCCAGCCGGGCGGATTGCCCTTGAATAATGGTTTTAATCCTGTTATATATCGAACGGTTTTGCCGAACGGAAAATGACTCTGTCTGCCGGACCCAAATGTGAATCTCCTCTACAACCCGGCTGAGCGAATATTCTCATCTTGACAAACCTTGTTCTGATTGGGAGGGCGCACCTTACTTTCCCGGCAAGAAAAAGGACCCATCAGCACCGTCGCCCGGCGAAAACGTAAATGCGCTGCTGGAAATCACTGTTCAAAACGAAAGCAACCAGCGGGCGGCCTGTAAAGGCTGATCCCGAGTTTTTTAAACGGCACCTAAAAACGTGAAGCAAAAAGCTCAGTCGATCGGGCTCCGAACGGCCCGGCCGCCCTTGTTCAGGACGTGCGTGTAAATCATGGTTGTGGAAACGTCTTTGTGTCCGAGGAGCTCCTGAACGGTGCGGATGTCGTAGCCATCCGCAAGGAGATGGGTGGCAAAACTGTGCCGGAATGCGTGGCAGCCGACCGGCTTGTGGATGCCGGCGAGGGCCGCCGCCTTTTTAAGGGCCTTTCGGACACAGCTTTCGTGCAAATAATGCCGCCGGGTTTCTCCAGTTCGGGGGTCTGTGCACAGCAATTTGGATGGAAAAACAAACTGCCAGGCCCACTGGCGGGACGCATTTGGATATTTCCTGGGAAGCGCCCCAGGGAGATTCACGTGACCAAATCCTCGCCTGCAATCGTTTTCGTGAATAGCCCTTACCTTCTTTAAATGGGCTTGAAGAGACTCGAGGATATTTGCAGGCAGCACAGTCACACGGTCTTTGCCGCCCTTCCCCTGGCGAACAAGGATCTGATTCATGGAGAAATCAATGTCTTTCACACGGAGCCGCAGGCATTCCATCAGCCGAAGCCCGCTGCCGTAAAGGACCTTGACGATCATCTGAGGTTCGCCGGAGATCAGCTCGATGACCTTCAGTGCCTCCGGTTTGGAAAGTACGGTCGGAAGCCGGGTCGGCCGCCTGGCGCGGCCGGCTTCGATGGGATCGGTCAAATCAATGTTCAGGACCTTCTTGTATAGAAATATCAACGCGTTCAGCGCTTGATTCTGGGTAGATGCGGAGACGTTACGGTTGAACTAAATCGCTTCGCGGTGGCTTGTTGCTGGTACTGCTCTTTGACAACTGAATAGTGTTCTG
>CAYVUX010000538.1:0-2355 GCA_964455075.1 uncultured Desulfobacteraceae bacterium
CCAGGTTGATGATGTCCATGGTCCGTCTCCTCTCTTCTCTAAACGTCAATGCTGGGCGGAAAGGTCAGTTTGACAGGCCTTGCAAAAGCTCTCGCCCTCTGGCACTTCTGCATCACAATAGGGGCAATAGCACCGGTCCCCGTGAGTATGCTCGTGTTTATCCCGGCGTTTCGGCTCGGGCCTCGGTTTTCCGCTTTTTCGGTCCTCGTAGTCCTGTATGGCCTGATGGAGGGCGTCCGCTCCGAGATTGGAGCAATGGAGTTTGTTCTTGGGAAGACCCTCCAGGGCCTTGGCCACGTCCTTGTTGGAAATTTTTTTGGCCTCATCCAGGGTTTTTCCTTTGGCCAACTCTGTGAGCATGCTCGAGACGGCAATGGCCGCCCCGCATCCAAAGGTCTGAAATTTGATATCCTTGATCCGATCGTCCTCGATTTTGAGATAAATGCTCATCATGTCCCCGCAGAGGGGGTTCCCCATTTCGCCCACGCCGTCCGCATCTTCCATGACCCCGACATTCCGGGGACTCCTGAAATGGTCCATCACCGTCTTGGAATACATGACATTGTCCTCCATCGATTTTGTATGTCTAAAGTATAAACATTCGCCTGCTTTCCGTAAAGGAAAGGAGCCAAAAAGGATTTCTCGACGCTTCGGGAAAGCATCGCTTGCCCCACCGAGGCCCGCCCTGCCGGGAGGAGACGGCCTTTCCGAGGTTCGCGAAGACCGCCGGGCGCGCGGTGAGATCCACGCGAATCCAGGAGCCGGGCGGAAAACCGGCGCTTCAGAGGCTCTCGGAAAATGAAAAGGTGCAGAGCAAGCGAATGCTGCGGAGCGGGCGTATGTCTAAGGGAGGCTGCAGGACAGGGACAAGGAACGAGGGTAACGCCCTCGCCAGATCCCGCTCCACCGGACGGGTCAGAGCTTCATCCCCGTGAGAAAACCCTCCCGAATCGCCTCCAGGGCGTTTCTCGGTTCTTGCGCGTCTCCAATGACATACACCTCGGAAACGAGGTTCTTTATCCCTTCCGCGAGGCGGTTTTCCGATCGAGATCCCACCGCCAGAACGATGGTGTCGACGGGCAGGGTCTCCTGTCCTTTTTCCGATTGCACCTCTACCGCGTCGTCGGTGAATCCGACGGCGCGCGTCGCTGTCATGAGGTTTGCCCCGAGGCGCTTGAGCTCGCTTTTCACGGTCCACCGGGTAGAAGCCCCTATATCCTCGCCGGTCCTTTTTCCCATCTCGAGAACGGTTACCCGCTTGTTGCCGCGGCTTGCCAATTCGCTTAGAGATGAGGCCTTCTCCGCGCCGGAGGTGAACAGAAAGTAAAGGACCTCTGGCGAGATCGTCCCTTCCCCCGCAAGATAGAGGGCCGTTTCAAGACCAACGGCGTTGCCGCCGACGATCACTACGCGCTCCCCGGTGCGGGCCTTTCCTTCGAGGACGTCCCAGGCCTGAACCACATGGGGTCGATCCGCCCCGGGTATCTGCGCCGCAACGGGTGAGGCCCCTGTGGCCACCACGACGGCATCAGGCCTGAGCTCCCTCACCATGGCAGGCCCCGCCTCTTCTCCAAGCCTCAAATGAACGTCAAGGGATCTGAGATTCTCTACCAGGTCGGAGGCGAGCGTGAGCAATTCCTCTCTCCCCGGGATGCAACGATTTAAAAGAATCTGTCCCCCGAGCAGGTTCTTCTTCTCTGCGAGAGTGACCTTGTGACCCCGCTCTGCAGCCGAACAGGCGGCTTTCATCCCCGCGGGGCCCCCGCCGATCACGAGGATGTCCCGCCTCCGTTCGGCTTGTTTCGGCGGGAATTCGCCTTCGTGGCCGGCGCGCGGATTCACCATGCAAGTCGCCGGGCGCCCGCGGAAAATGTTGTCAAAGCATCCTTGATTGCAGGCGACACAATGGTAGATCAAGCGGGAGTTTCCCTCTTCGGCCTTGTGAGGAAAATCCGGGTCGGCCAGGAGACCTCTGGCTACAGTCACCATGTCGGCCCCGCCGCTTCGGACCACCTCCTCCCCGTCTGCGGGATCGTTGATGCGATTGCTGGCCAGTACCGGGACCGTCACCGCGGATTTGATTCCCTGGGCCAGGTAAACATAGGCCTTGCGGGGCACGAACATGGTCAACTGGGGAATACGTGTTTCATGCCAGCCTCCCGTGACGTCGAAGAGGTCCACCCCCGCCCTTTCCGCCTCTGAAGCAAATGCTCTGGCCTCCGTATTGGTGTTTCCGCCTTTCATAAAATCGTTGCCGGCGATGCGCATCAGGATGGGGTAGTCCGATCCAACGGCATCGCGGACTTTCTCCACGATCTCCAGTCCGAACCTCATACGGTTCTCCAGGGTTCCTCC
>CAYVUX010000538.1:2365-2728 GCA_964455075.1 uncultured Desulfobacteraceae bacterium
AGATTGGTGATGGGGGAGAGGAACTGGCTGATCAGGTATCCTGCGCTTGCAAGGATCTCCACAGCATCAAATCCGGAATCTTTTGCACGGACTGCGGCTTGCGCAAAGCGATCCTGGACGTGGGGTATCTCCTCAATCTCAAGGGCTCGCGGTGTTTCTCCGGTGAGCTTGGACCGCACCGCCGATGCGCTGAAGGGCTTTTTCCCTCCGATCATGGAAGAGTGGGTGTAACGCCCTGCCTGGTAGAGCTGGGCGGCGATCTTGGCCCCTCCTTCGTGGACGGCACGGGTCAAGCTCTGAAGCCCCGGGATGAAGCGGTCGTGGTAAATGCCGATCATGCTGGACATCCCGCCGTACTCGTCC
>CAYVUX010000539.1:0-2727 GCA_964455075.1 uncultured Desulfobacteraceae bacterium
CCTTTGGAGCCCGCATTCGGAGGTTCGAATCCTCCCACCCCAGCTAAAGAAACCATGGGACAGGTCCCTGTTTTTGATGGTCGGAATCGACAACAATGACGAGTTTTTCGGACAATGCGTGTCCAGTCCGGAAATTGGCTCGCGACCGAACGGATTTGAGCACGACGCAGAGCTGACCCGGTGAAGCCGGGGGGGCGAGAAAGGGCACTTTTCAAAAGTCTCACCAGGAGTTGCGTCCGGAATCGGAAGAGGCTTGTCCCAATGAGCGGTGGAACCAAAATGAGGCTTTTCGGAGGCACATCAAATCCCAGCCTGACGATTGAAGTCTGCAACTATCTGGGCATTGAGCCGGGGATGATTTCTGCAAAGACGTTTAGCGACGGAGAGACCCAAGTAGAAATCGGGGAGAATATTCGGGGGCGCGACGTGTTTGTGATACAGTCCACATGCACGCCTGTAAACGATAACTTGATGCAACTTCTGATCATCATGGATGCCCTGAGAAGGGCCTCGGCGGAGCGGATTACAGCCATCATTCCGTACTATGGATACGGTCGTCAGGACAGGAAGGTAAAGCCCAGAGTCCCGATCAGCGCCAAACTCGTAGCGGATCTCATCACCGTTTCCGGGGCGAACAGGGTGGTTTCCATGGACTTGCACGCCGGGCAGATTCAGGGGTACTTTAATATTCCGGTGGACAATATCTATGCCGCGCCCATTATTCTGAGATACATTCAGGAGAAGTTTCGGAATGATCTGGTGATTATCTCACCGGACGCCGGAGGTGTGGAAAGGGCAAGGGCATTTGCGAAGCGCCTCAATGCATCTCTTGCGATTATCGACAAGAGGCGGGAGGCTCCCAATGTGTCCGAGGCCATGAACATTATCGGTGAGGTGAAGGGAAAGACGGCTATTATTTTGGACGACATGGTGGATACGGCGGGCACCCTGACACAGGCCGCTGTGGCCCTCAAGGGAAAGGGCGCGGCCGCGATACATGCCTGTTGCACCCATCCGGTTCTGTCGGGTCCGGCCATGGACCGCATCGAGAACTCCCCCATCGACAGCTTGGTCGTTACCAATACGATCCCACTGAACAGCAATGCAAGTGTTTGCGAGAAGGTTACCGTCTTGTCAATCGCGGAGCTTCTGGGAGAGTGTGTTAAGCGGATCTACAACTCTAATTCCGTGAGCACGTTGTTTGTATAAGAGAAAGGTGCGCCCCCAAGGGGCGTATTTCTTTTCTTGGGTTTGTGAAAAATTTTATTATTTCCGGAGGACATCCATGGGCAAGGTTTCGCTCAATGCGCAATTGAGAGAGCAAAAAGGAAAAGGAGCAGCCAGGAAATTGAGGAGGGACAAAAGAATTCCTGCCATTTTCTATGGTTCCGAATCCAATCCGATGATGCTGGCCGTAGAATCTCGTGAACTTGAGCGAATCGTCGACCAGTCATACAGCGACAGTTTTATTCTTGATCTCCGGGTGACATCCGATAAGGGCACCGAGACAAAGAAAGCCATGCTGAAAGAGCTCCAGGTGGACCCGGCTAAAGGCTCCTACCTTCATGCCGATTTCTATGAGATTTCCATGGAGCGGGAGATTACCCTGGGAATCCCCATTCAGCTTATAAATACCCCGGTAGGGGTTTCGAACGGCGGAATCCTTCAGCAAATCCGCCGGGAACTCACCGTGTCGTGCCTGCCGGACAGTATAGTGGACAGCCTCGAAGTGGATGTCTCCGAACTGGATATCGGCGATTCGCTGCACATCGACGACATCCCGTTACCAGAGGGCATTCAAACCATGGAAGAGGGCCATTTGACCATAGCTGTGGTTTCCGCGCCTGCCGTCGAGGAGGAGGAAGAAGTCGAAGAGGCCTTGGAAGAGGAGATGGCTGAAGAGGCCGAGAGCGGCGAAGAAACCGCGGAGTCGGAGGAATCGTGACATATCGAGAAAGGGGGTGAACTGCAGGTAAGAAAGTGATTGTGATTGTAGGTCTCGGCAACCCCGGACCGCAGTATAGGGACACAAGACACAACATAGGGCGCCGCGCCGTGGAGCTCTGGAGTCGGAGGCTGAAGACGGTTTTGAAAAACCGTCGTTTTCAGTCCATGTATGTTCGAACGAGCCACCGATCGCGGGATGTGACTCTCATTTGTCCCATGACCTACATGAATCTCAGCGGGAAGGCTGTAAAGGCTTGGGCCGAACGCTATCGTGTCCCACCGGACAAGATTTTGGTGATTCATGACGATCTCGACCTTCCCACGGGGAGGGTCAAGGTATCCAGGAGCGGAGGTGCGGGAGGTCACAAGGGGGTGATTTCCATCATGGACCATCTTGGAAGCAGGGAATTCCCTCGTGTAAAGATCGGAATCGGGCGTCCGAGGCGCGGAGAGGCCGTTGAAGATTACGTGCTCTCCCCCTTTTACGAGGACGAAAAAGAGGTCATGGAAACGGCTCTGGACATGGCGGTGCAAGCATGTGAACTGTTCGTCTTGGGGGGAATTGAATCGGCAATGAGGCGAGTCAATGGCCAAAACGCAGTAAACAAGGAGGGAAAGAGCTGATGCAGGGATTAACGGTATTTGCTCCCTTTTTAGGGATTTTGGGGCTGATCATCGCCTGGGTGATTTATGGTTATGTGAAGAAGCAGCCGAATGGCTCCGACCTGATGCAAGAATTGGAGGAAGCCATTCATTCAGGCGCCATGGCCTTTTTGAGGA
>CAYVUX010000540.1:0-2726 GCA_964455075.1 uncultured Desulfobacteraceae bacterium
CATCACGAGCACATCGCTTATTGGCCGGTCGTACCTTTGAGTCCAGAGGCTCCGCTCCTCGGGGAGGGCATCGAACAACTGGAGCTTTATGCTTATATTGTCGCCAATCTGATATACTGTCCCCTCCACCAAGGCATCTACATTTAACTCCCGGGCGATTTCCGGCAGGAATTTCTCCGTATCCTTATACCGCATGACCGATGTTCGGGAAATAACCCGCCGCAAACCGCTTATCTGTCCCAACTGACCGATAAGCTCGTCGGTTATCCCGTCCACAAAATATTGCTGCTCCGTGTCGCCAGTAAGGTTTTCGAGTGGTAAAACCGCGATGGAGTCGATGGCTTCAGCCGGACCGGTAAAAAAGAGAAGCGCCAATACAACTGCGGCTATAACCAAACCTGCTGCTCCTCCATAAAATAAGGCCTTCTTTCTTTTATGCAGCTTTTCCTTTTTTATTCTGGCCCTGATCTCTTCCGGGACGATTCCTGCCGCTATGGATTTCAGGTCATCCAGAAGATCGTCTATTTGTTGATACCGTTTATCAGGATCTTTCTCAAGCGCCCTATATACCACTTGCTCGATCGACACGGGAATGTCGGCCTTGATATCCGTAATCGGTTTGGGTTTCTCCTTCAGGATGGAATACACGACACTTTGATCATGCTCACCCTTGAAAGGCAGCTGGCCGGTGAACATCTCATAGAGAACGACTCCAAACGACCAGATGTCCGTGCGGTGATCCACCTCTTCACCGCGTGCCTGTTCAGGGGACATGTAGGCGATCGTCCCCATGGTTGTTCCTTCCTTGGTTAAAAGCGATCCTCCCGTCGTCCTGGCCAAACCAAAGTCCATGATCTTGGCCTGGCCTTTCTCCGTCACCATGATGTTGGCGCTCTTGATGTCCCGGTGCACGATGCCCCGCTTGTGGGCTTCCTGAAGTCCTTCCGCCACCTGCGTGACGATCCGAATCGCCTCCTCCAGCTCGAGTGGGCCGGATTCAGTTTTCTTCTTTAAGTTCCGACCCTCGATATAGGCCATGGAGATAAAGGCTTTCCCCTCGGTCTGGTCGAATTCATAGACGGTGCAGATGTTGGGATGATCCAAGGCGGCGGCCGCCTGGGCCTCCCGCATGAACCGCTCTTTTAACTCTGGGACATGGGTCAGCTCCGGGGGCAGGAACTTGAGCGCCACCGTCCGCTTGAGCCGGATATCCTCGGCCTTGTAGACGACACCCATCCCGCCCCGGCCGATCTCCTCGATAACTCTGTACTTCCCGGCGATGAGGGCGTCTTTCGAGATGGCGGGTGGAGGGGTCACCAAGGTCTTCGTCAGGGAGGCGGGAAGGGTTTCATCCACGCTCAACGGCGCGGCGCAGTGGCTGCAGAAGCTGGAGTCGTCTTTATTGTCGGCGTGGCACTTCGGACATTTCATGACCAATCCCTCCCCCTGAATATCTTAACTCTATCTCCCATGAAGTCACTTGTTAAAACCGGTTGTGGACCCTTGTGAATCTCCGGCCGCGAAAGGTCACGTTCCTGGCGCTGGTGATCATTTCACCGGCCCCAGGTACTTGTCCAGCCAGGCCAGGATCTCCTTGATGAATTCGTTGCGGGGTGGGATGTGGTCGGTGTCGTACAACTTCAGTAGCTTGTGCTCGGCCGGAGTCCCCAAGAGGTCAATCAAAGGCTTGACAACCCTCTCATAGGGTTGATTCCTGTCGTATCTTCCGTTCAAGGATAAGGTCGGGATTTTCACCCTAGTCACATAGTTGATCGGATTGACCTCCGAGTGCCCTCCACCCACAAGGCCTCCGGGCAACAAGATGCTGGCCTTGAGGCGTTCCTCCACGGCAGGGATGATGACTCCAGGCCACAATCCCCCCCAGCTCATGCCATAATAAGCCAATTTGCTGTTATCGATATCCTGGCGGGATTCGAGATAGTCGACGCATCTTCTGAAATCCTTGACCACTTGAAGTCGATACTCCGTTAGACGATATGTATCCGCCCAGCTAGCCGGCCGTTCGAAATTGCGTTCCATGGTCCCCTTATAGACGGGATAGACAGCGGCCCGGCCGTTCTTAACGATAAAAGAAAGAAAAACCTTGAATTCCTGCGAGTTTTCGGTATCCCGGCTCGATTTTCGCCACCTGGCCTGAGCTCCGGGAAAGTAGATGACCGTCTGATAAGGGGGTGCCGCGTTCTTGGGGAGAAAAAGAGCAGCAATAATCCGCTCATCGCCGTAGGCGGCAGTGAAACTGACTTGCTCCTGTACCCAATCTTCGTGGTTCTCGTCTTTCCATTCCACGTAGGCGTCAAGATCCGCCATGTCGTAGGCGAACTGCTCCTTGTAGATTTTGAAAGTGGAATCGGGAACCGGATCCAGTTTGTATAAATCCTCGGCTTCCTCCCAGGGGATCGGGCCGAAAATGCGTTCGGGGATTCTTTTCGGATCGGGATAGAGGGCGCAGCGGAGCCCGTTGTGAGAAGACCGGTCGAAGGGCAAAGCCTGGCTCATGTTCTGGAACATATAGGAGTTGTCGGGCCAGCCCCCTCCCCGGACGAGTCTGCCCTTCCGGGTTTCACGATAAGAATTTCGTTTTCTGCTGCTGATGATTTTTCCTCCATTTCATCAAATTCCCATCCTCTAAGCAACTTCATCACCTAT
Organism: uncultured Desulfobacteraceae bacterium; assembly: GCA_964455075.1. Lineage (GTDB taxonomy): Bacteria > Desulfobacterota > DSM-4660 > Desulfatiglandales > Desulfatiglandaceae > CAYVUX01. The sequence goes on from CAYVUX010000540.1 coordinate 2,668, forward strand.
AATAAGTATAAAATAAAGGACAAGTCAACAAGAAACCACCAAGAAAGGGAAAATATCAG
>CAYVUX010000541.1:0-787 GCA_964455075.1 uncultured Desulfobacteraceae bacterium
GGAAAACTTTTATTCGGGCAACTGGGACCTGGGACCGACCTGGAACTACGCGGTCATGGCCGACACCCCATTCCTGGTGGATGCGGGCCGGTCCGGAAGGGGCCCGCAACTGATGAAGATGATGGACACTGCCGGCATCAAGCCGTCGGACCTGGACTTTGTCCTGATCAGTCACAGCCATGAAGATCATGACGGGGGGCTTGCCGAACTCATGGACGCGACCTCGCTGAAGGTCAGGGCCCATGCCATATACGACCTGTTGATCCGCCAGTACCCGAAGATGTCACCGGTCGGCTACAAACAGCATTTTCCCGCAAAGTGCTGGCATTGCTTTATGCCGGAATCCTTTTACACGGCCAACTGTCTGGAATACCACCGCATGCTGCAAAAGATGGAAGTGGAGACAGTCGGAAACGGCACCAACAGCCTTGTGGCCGACATTGTCACCTGCCATTTGCCCGGACACAGCCCGGACTGTCTTGCCGTCATACTGGGCGAAGAGGCGGTCATCGTGGGCGATATCCTGCTGCCCCAGATCACCCCGTGGCCGACCCGGCTGGAGATGTACAGCGAGATCGCCGGCGTCGTAGGACCTAAGTTCCCGAAAGCAGAGGATATATTGGGCCTTCAATGCTATCTCCGGTCCCTAAGACGGCTCAAGCGCCTGGGTACTGCCCATCCGGACATGCAGGTCCTTCCGGCTCACCGATTTTACTATGAAGGAAGGTGGAATGTCGTCAATTTGACAGAGCGCATTGACGAACTCTTTGAACACCATGTTCAGAGG
>CAYVUX010000541.1:797-2725 GCA_964455075.1 uncultured Desulfobacteraceae bacterium
TGTTGATATCGTCTCCAGGGGCCGCGGCACACTCGAAGAGATCGTCCAACGGCATTTCGAACCATCTCTTCTCCGGGGACCGGGAAAATTCATGGCGGCCAATGAAATCCTGAGTCATTGCGAGCTGCTGGTGGACTGGGGGGATCTGGCGGAGACCGGACGCCGTCAATATGAAGCCTCCGGAACGCGACGATTTGAAACCCTGATTGTTGCGGCCGAGTGACGCGCTTTCGATCCTTTAGAACCGAAGGCCGGTTTGACTCAGCGCCGGGGCAGGCTCTCCGGCGGTTTTTCAAGGACGATCTCCCAAGAATGCATTAAGCCTCCGGTGCATCCTTTCGCCCCAGGCATATCGAGTGGGGAGCATTTCATGTCGGCCCGATCACGCAAGCGCATTTCGAATTCGGTCTCTGAAGGTCGCGAAACCTCCATCGCCCTGCCGGCTTTTGTCATAAAACCTAGTTTCCCGGGGAAAACGTCGTTTTCAAACTTAAGAGCCGGGGATCGTCCCGCTATTCGTTCAGGACTTCAAATGCCTGCTCGCCCCGCCGGCCCGCCGCATTCCAAAGCGAAATTTGTCAACAGTTGAGGTTTGACCCCATTTTCACATCTTGTATCCGAATTTCCGCACAACTTCCTTCCGTTCCTGCGTGTGCGCCTTATCCTCCACCCCTACGGGCACCTTTCCGTCCATCACGCCTATGATCCCCCTCGATTCCCCGAGTTCGGCAACAAGAACCGTGGTGGGGTTTGCCGTGGCGCAGTAAATGCAGCAGACCTCGGGGACCGCCTTTATGGCGTTCAAGACATTGATGGGAAAGCAATCTTTCATCATGATGATGAAGGAATGCCCAGCGCTGATGGCGACAGCGTTCTTCTTCGCCAACTCTGTGAGTTCTTCATCGGTCCCCGCCAGCCGAATGAGTCTCCTGACCGAGGCCTCGCAGAAGGCAAGCCCGAACTTGACGTTGGGCACCGTGTTGACCATGGCCTCATAAACGTCCTCGACCGTCTTGATGAAGTGGGACTGGCCCAGTATGAAATTGATCTCATCGTCTTTTTCGATCGGAACTGCATTCATCTCTACCTGCATCACATACTCCTTCCTATTGTGCTCAACCGGAAACTTATCCGCGCACTTGTGCACTTCCCATTTAGAAGAAACCCGCTCGAGTCGGGTACCAAGGACTAGGTTTGCAGGTGGGGAGCCCGTTCCTCATTTAAGAACCTCCCCTGCCAGCACCCGGTGAAGGATCCGGTAACCCAGCAAGGCTGCAAAGGCCGAAGCCGCCAGCACGGCCAGCTTGGCCTGCTCGATAAACAGGGGCTCGACATACGCCAGGTTGGCGATGAACATGCTCATCGTGAACCCTACCGAGGCCAGCCAGCTCACGCCGTAGAGATGGCGCAGGGAGAGCTCTCGCGGGAGGTCCGCAAGCCCCAGGCGAATCACCAGCCAGCCGCCCAGGGTCACCCCGATCTGCTTGCCGGCGACCAGCCCGAAGAAAACCCCCATGGAGACCGGGCCCACCAGGTGGCCGAGGGTTTCGTCCGTGAAGGTGACGCCGGCGTTGGCGAACGCGAAAAGCGGCATAACGGCAAAGGCCACCCACGGATGGAGCTGGTGCTCGATGCGCTGAAGCGGAGTGGATGCCCGGCGGCTGATGTCCTCCAATTCCTCGATCACGTGCATCTGGTGGGGATTGGAGAGCACGGTCCCGCCTGCGGATCCGGCCTTGCGGTACTCCTCGATCAGGTCGTGGCCGATCTGTACGAATTGATCCTCCGGACAGCGTGTACGGGCCGGGACCGCAAGTGCGGCCAGCACGCCGGCCACGGTGGCATGAATGCCGGACTGGAGGCAGAAGAACCACAGGACGATGGTCGCCAGGGCGTAGGGCTCCGGCTCGCGCACGTGGGCCCAGTTG
>CAYVUX010000542.1:0-2722 GCA_964455075.1 uncultured Desulfobacteraceae bacterium
AGGGCCCTGGCCCCATCCCCGCTGATGCATTCCCGGACCCATGCCATAGCCCCTTCCCATCATGCCGGGGCCCATTCCGTAGCCGCCCCGAGGCCCAACGTATGAACCGCAATAGGGGCAGTACTCCCAGGACCCCTGTGGATCGGGACCGTATCCGGGTCCCATCATGCCGGGGCCCATGGGCTGAGCGTGGATCGTAACCGCTCCGACGAGGAGCACCAGAAATGTCGCCATCGTTGCTAGCAATGTCTTTTTCATGATCTGTCCCTCCTTGTTTTCAAGAAATTCCAGGCGTTGAGGATCATTCCTTTTTCCACGAAAAAGCGGATGATTCCTTTCACCTCCTTTTCGATTGCCCCGGCGTCGTTTTGAATTCCCGCTGGATGCACGGATTTCACCCCCGCCGTTTGCCCGGGCAGTCCTGCGTTCACGGATATGACAACCGTAGAAACCGAGCTGCCCCGCACCCGCCGTAAGGGGAAATAAGAAGCGGGCCGGGCAAAGGGTCCCTGCCGCAAAAAGGGTGGACGGGCTGCTGTCCGATATCCCCGTATGCACGTCAGATCCCGCTTCCGGGAAACGTATTTCTCCACATTTGCAGAAGTGCAGGCTTGGGCCAATGGGGTGAAGCCTGTATTCGCGCCCGGAGTGAGGTGTATTCCTTGACTTTTCTCAAGGGCCCAAAATAGAGGCCTTTCGGCCGAAGCGGGCTGTTGGGCGAAAGAAGGAGATCGTCCATGAAAACCCTGTTAGTGATTCCCACGGATGATTCTTCTCCTCGAATTCAGATTGGCGGCAACAAGCGGATGAAAGGCTTATTTTGAAGAGGATGCCGGGGCCTCGTCAACCCTCAACGCGGGAACCAGCTTCCCCCCGACGAGGGCCGTCAGGGCCTGGAGCGCCTCCCCGGTCTCCCCTTTTGGATTGATCACGGTGACGGTGTGCACGTGCTTTCGGAGGGCGGAAACGGCCCTCCTCACCGCAGGTCCTGTAAGCGGGGAGGTGGATTTCCCGTCGGTCAACAGCACGAGATCCAGCACGGGATACCGGTCCCTGATCTGCATAATGACTCTCCGGACCTGGATGAGACCGTGATCAAGGGGCGTTCCTCCTCCCACCCGGATTTCACCGAGCCTGTTCAGGATAAGGCCGAGGCTGGTGGTCGGATAGTTCAGGATTTGGGCCCGGTCCCCCTGGACCGAGATGATGACCACAGGATCCCTTCGGAAGTAGGAAGTGCGCATGGCCTCCTGGAGCCAAACTCGCGTCGCCTCCAGGGCGGGGGCCATGGAGTCGCTGACATCGAGAAGCACCATCAAGAGCCGGGCACGCGGGGCGATGTAGGCGGGAGAGACCATGTCCACGCTTTCCGGACGGGCGATTCCCCGGCACCAGGCCCGGGAGATGGTCGCCGGCAGATCGATGCGGGAGGACGAAGGTCCCCTCCGTCTTGAGAAAAGCTTCTTCCCCCACGGGGCGGAGGACGGCTTGCGGAATCTGGAACGGCCCGCACCTTTAAGCCGTGCCTGGGGCATTTTCAACGTGCCTTGTTTTTCGTGCTTCATTTCGGGAAAAAGCCTGAGCGAACGCGTGGGCGCCGGCCCCGGTTTGTCGGCTTCCGGGGCTTGAAGGGGGATTAGCTGTCGGGTTTGCCGGCTTTTTTTTACGAAAAAAGGGCGTGGGAATCCAGCCTCTTCTCGTATCCTCCTCGTCTTTTCGGCCTTCGAGGAGCGTTCTTTCGAGAATCTCCCATGTGAGTTGACTCTGGGTCTCGGTGTCGCCCAGGCGGTGTTGAAGGGCGAGCGGCATCACCACCTGGATGTCCTCCCACCGGACCTCCTCCCTCCCGTGGAGCGCGGCCCGGGCGACCGCTCCTTGAAGGGTGGTGAGTTCCGCCCTGTGGGTGATCACGCCAAGCTCGAGGATGGACCGGATGACCTTCTGGATCACCTCGTCCGGAACGTGAACTCGTCCCAGAATCTCCCGGGCCGTCAGAACCCTTTCCCGAAGTCTCTGCTGTTCGGGTTCGAACTCCCGCACGACTGCCTCCGGGTCGCGGTTGAATGTCCGGGACCTGAGAAAGACCTCGGAGCGGTCTTCCACCTCAGTGAGACCTTCCATGTGTACAGCCAGGCCGAATCGGTCCAGAAGCTGGGGCCGCAGCCACCCTTCTTCAGGATTCATGGAGCCCGAGAGCACGAACCTCGAGGGCATTGCCGCTGAAACCCCCTCTCTTTCGAGACGAAATTCCCCAGTGGCCGCGGCGTCCAGGATCACATCCACCAGATGATCCGGCAGGAGGTTTACCTCGTCGATGTAGAGAAGATTTCCGTTCGCCCTGGACAGGATTCCTCTTTTCATGGTGGTTTTGCCGGTGGCCAGCGTTTTTTCCGCATCGATGGTCCCCAGGACCATGTCTTCGCCGCTGCCGATGGGAAGCTCCACCACATCCATGTCGGGTATAAGGGTGGTGAGGCTCCGGACCAAGGTCGTTTTGCCGGTGCCTTTCGGGCCGAGAAAGAGCACGCCGTGCACGGCCGGATTCGCTACGGCGAGAAGAAGGGCCTCCTTGGCCAGTTCCTGGTTGACCAGGGCGGTAAAGGGAAAACGCGGAACAGCGTGGGTGGATGAAGTGCTCAATGGTCGTATCCGTTTCGTAAGGGGGGGTTAAGATCTCATTGAAATCCACGCCCTTTGGGCGTGGTGGAGTAGGACTGGCTAA
>CAYVUX010000543.1:0-2720 GCA_964455075.1 uncultured Desulfobacteraceae bacterium
AGCATGCAGAGTAAAACATGAACCCGAACCCTTCTTTCCAAGTGGTGATAAATAGAGCGCACCTTTAAATCGATAGATTTGTAACTTCGAAAGGCACGTTCCACCGCACTAATCGAACCCAATCCTTTGAGGCGCATTGCAGACAATGGGTGCCTGACTGATACGCTTCGCATACTGATCACTTTCTGGGCAGGGCCTCTTCATAGACTGCGACCCGGTTTCTGCCGTCCTGTTTTGCTTGATAGACAGCCCTGTCGGCGGCTTCCATCAGGTCGTCAAAGCTCCGCTGGTCTTCCTTGAGCATCGTGGACACCCCGATGCTCAAAGTAACATGCAAAGGCCGGTCAGCCCCTTGGATCGAAAGCTCTCGGCCGGCCACTCGGGCTCGCACCTTTTCAGCCACCCTTCTCGCGTCCAAACGGTCTGTTTCCGGGAGCAAGACGATGAATTCCTCCCCCCCGAACCGGGCGACCAAATCGGTCGCCCTCATTTCCCTTTGCAGGGTCTCTGCAATCTTTTTGAGCACCTCATCACCTACCAGGTGTCCAAAGGTGTCGTTCACCGCCTTGAAGTGATCCAGATCCGCGACCAGCAGGCTGAAAGGCCTTCCGTTTCTTCTCTGCCGTTTGACTTCCACGTCGAACCGTTCATTGAATTTCTTACGATTGGCCAATCCCGTGAGATTGTCGTGAAGCGCTGCCTCCTCCAACTTCTTGAAAAGCTCCTGAATCTTCATGTCCTTCAAGTGCTTCTCCGTCACATCCACGCTTACCCCGCGGCATCCCGCAAACCGACCTTTGCTGCTGTAAACGGGAAGGCCCGTGAGAGACATCCACACTTCACGCCCGCCCTTGGCCGCCAGGCTAACCACAACATTAGAAAACGGATGTCTTATGTTCAGGGCCGGCACCGAATCCGAGGGAAGCAATTCCTCGAATTCTCGTCCCAGCATCTCCTTTGGAGTGTAGCCCAGGGACCTCTCCGAACCCTGCACAAACACGAACCTTCCCTTTGGATCCAGCTCCCAGACAAACATGGAGGAGTTTCGAATGATCTCGTTCATCAACTGAACGGTTTCGCGCAATTTCTCACCGGATTTTCGAACCTCGGTAATGTCTGTATAGGTGGTAATAAATCCACCTCCCTTGATGGGGGCTCCTCGCACCTCGATGATGCGACCGCTCTTGACCGTTCTTTCGAAGCGATGTCGTTCGAACCTCTTGGCCAGGGCGATTCGCTTCTCCCGCTGGATCTCCGGATCCCCTTCGCCATAATCACCTCTCTCGGCGTTGAACCGGGCGATGTCCTCAAACGTGACACCCGGCTTCATAAGCTCGCAGGGGAGGTCCAGGATTTGCACGAATGAGCTGTTCCAGGTGATGACATTAAGATCCTTGTCGATCACGGTGACACCCTGTGGGAGATGCTCAATGACCGACTGAAGGTGCTCCCGTGCCCTCTCGGTCTCCTTGATGGCGTTTCTAAGCTTTTCCTCGGCGATCTTTCTCTCTGTAATGTCCGTGTAGATGGTGACGAACCCCCCGTTCGGCAAGGGCACTCCTCGGATTTCCAGGACGGTTCCATCAGGTCGGGTCCGCTCCATGGTATGGGCTTCAAATCGTTTCGCCCTTTCAACAACCCCCTCCACGATCTCATCAATGTTCCCGTCGCCGTAATCACCTCGCTCCGCGTTGAAACGGGCCAATTCCTCAAGAGTGGGATATCCTCCCTCAAAAAGCCAATCAGGAAATCCCAGGAGTCGTTTCAGCTCCTCATTGCAGGCAATCATCTGGAGGTTCGCGTCGAAAAGTGTCACGCCCCCGGGAATATTTTCAAGGATGGTCAAGAGAATCCTTTCCGAACTGATATCCCGTATTGTAGCGACCACCAGATCATTGGCCCGCGCCAGGGATATCTCCGCAGGAAAGTTCGTACCGTCCTTTCTCACGGCCAGGATCTCTTCACCCGGCGGTAGGGTCACCATGCTGGAGATCTGACCGGATTCCCTGAAACCTTGAAGCTGCCTGATGAGGGCAATGTCATGGTCGACGTCGAGAAGGTTTTGGAATTCGGTACCGATGATTTCCTTTTCCGAATACCCGAACGCGTTTTCAGCGGCCTTATTCAAGTAAAGAATTCTCCCCTCCCCGTCGATGGCCATGACTCCGCGACTGGCATTCCGAAGCGCTTCCATGTAAAAGGAGGGGTCCATCCACGACTCCTCGATATCCACCAGCAGTCCACTCTCCTTTTCATCCGGGACCATTTCCGATCTGAATTCCCTGACCGCCTGTTGGACCTTCCGGATAAAATCGGAAAGGGAGGTTCGTGGAGGACAGAGCTGCCCTATTCTCTGAAGCAGATCCGCCGTGTCTATTTCATGGGAATCCACAGGGTCCCGCAAATCGTTGTCTTTCAAACGCATGCCTTAGTGCCTGCCTTTCAAGAGACTGCCCGGCTGATAATTCCGGTCGGAAAGATGCCTGAATCAACCTTTCATTTCTGTGCGCCCAGTCCTTGTCTGAGGGGTCTCAGCCCTCTTTGAGCCGAACAATCATTCATCGCCCGCAGGACAAGGCCGGCATGTCATTCATCCAGATAAACCTAATCAAATCGAATAATTAACGAATAGTTGCAAAGATTCAGCGCCTGGACTCGAACCTGTTTTCAAATCCTGTCATATCCTCCGGACCCTTTTCGCTCTTTTCTAGCAAATATTC
>CAYVUX010000544.1:0-2705 GCA_964455075.1 uncultured Desulfobacteraceae bacterium
TGCATGTACGCCATCAAAGAGGCTGTGATTGCCAAGGAGCATGCGGGGGACAACCTCGACTGCGCCATCTTCTTCATGGATATGCGCACATTCGGAAAAGACTACGAGAATTACTACAACAGGGCCCGGGAAAAGCACGGTGTGCGCTTTGTGCGGTCGCGGATTCACACCGTGGACCCCGTCCCGGGACAGGACGATCTGAAGCTCAGCTACTCCGATGAGGACGGCTCCATCCACGAGGAGGTTTTCGACATGGTCGTTCTTTCTGTGGGCTTGGAAGCGGATCCACATACAGAGGACTTGGCCCGAAGGCTGGGTGTCTCGCTTGGCGAGGGCGGCTTCGGCGTTTCCGCGCCGTTCTCCCCCCAGGCGACATCCCGATCGGGAATCTTCGCGGCAGGGGCATTCCTGGGGCCGAGAGACATTCCGGACTCCGTAGTGGACGCCGGAGCGGCCTCCGCGGCAGCGGCCCAAATCCTCCATTCCGCCAGGGGTGCCGAAGTCCGTACAATCGAACTTCCTCAAGAGAAAGATTTCGAAGACGAAGAACCCAGAGTCGGCGTATTTGTCTGCAACTGCGGAGCCAATATCGGCGGGGTGGTTGACGTCCCCGCGGTAGCGGAATACGCCCGCGGACTTCCCTGTGTGGTGCACTCCGAGGAGAACCTTTTTTCCTGCTCCCAGGACAACCAAGAGAGAATGAAGGATGCCATAGCGGAACACCGCCTGAACAGGGTTGTGGTGGCCTCGTGCTCTCCCCGCACCCATGAGCCTCTTTTCCAAGAAACCCTCCAGGGCTGCGGCCTGAACAAGTACCTCTTCGAAATGGCCAATATCCGCGACCAGGACTCCTGGGTGCACGGAGATGACCCGGAGACGGCGACAGTCAAGGCCAAGGACCTGGTTCGCATGGCCGTAGCCCGCGCGGGCCTTCTAAAACCCCTGAGGGAAAAGCGCATTTCCGTGAATCAGAGGGCCCTTATCATCGGCGGCGGTGTAGCGGGAATGACAGCGGCCCTGGCTCTTGCGAACCAGGGCTTCGAGTCTCTGATCGTGGATAAGGAAGCCGAACTGGGGGGCCTTTCCAGAGAGCTGACCACCACGCTCGGGGGGGAGGACATCCCAACCTATCTTTCCGGACTTATTGAGGAAGTAAGCCGTCACCCCCGCATTCAAGTTTTGACCGGCTCGCTGGTGGTGGGCTTCGGAGGATTCAAGGGAAACTTCACCACCGAAGTCCTTGTGGGACCGGGCATGTACGAGCGGAAGATCGACCACGGGGTCACCGTGCTCGCCACGGGGGCCCAGGAGTACCGGCCCCATGAATACCTCTACGGCGAGGACGAACGGGTCTTGACCCAGATTGAGCTGGGACAGCGCGTGGACCAGAAGGGGGCGGACGATCTCCAGACGGTTGTGATGATTCAGTGCGTGGGTTCAAGAAACGAAGAGAATCCCAACTGCTCAAGGGTGTGCTGCCAAACCGCGGTCAAGAACGCGCTCCACATCAAGGAGCTGAATCCCAATGCGGAGGTGTGGATTTTGTACCGCGACATACGCACATACGGGCTTATGGAGGAGTACTACAGGGAGGCCCGAAGGCAGGGTGTTCTCTTTTCGCGATTTTCCATAGAGGCCCCTCCGGAGGTGCGGTCAGGGCCGGAAGGGATCATGGTTCAGGATCATGTGCTGGGACGGCACATCGAAGTTCGAGCGGACATCCTCGCCCTGAGTGCGGGCATGGTCCCGTCCGACACGGAGGAATTGGCCAACATCCTCAAGGTCTCCCGCAACGAGGACGGCTATTTCATGGAAGCCCACGCCAAGCTTAGACCGGTGGACATGGCGAGCGATGGGGTGTTTCTGTGCGGCACGGCGCAGGGGCCTAAACTCATTTCGGAGGCCATTGCTCAGGCCCTGGCAGCCGCCTCCAGAGCCGCCACGTTCCTTTCCAAAGGCGAAATCACGCTTTCGGCGGTGACGGCTTCAGTGGACGAGGATCGATGTGCGGCCTGTCTGGTGTGCGTAAAAGCCTGTCCCTACGGAATACCGCGAATCAACAAGCAGGGCGTCAGCGAAATCGACGAAGCCCTATGCCACGGCTGCGGAACGTGCGCGTCCGAGTGCCCGGCGAAGGCCATTGAACTCGGTTGGTATGAAGACGATCAGATCATGAGCAAAGTGGATTCGCTGCTGGAAGGAGTCATGTAATGAACGCTTTTGAACCCCTCATCATCGCATTCTGCTGCAATTTCTGAGGATACACGGCTGCGGACCTGGCAGGTTCGATGCGGCTCAGATATCCCGGCAACATCCGAATTATCCGGGTGCCTTGTACCGGCAAAGTGGACATCATTCATATCCTGCGCTCCTTTGAAAAGGGAGCCGACGGGGTGTACATCGTAGGTTGCATGGAAGGAGATTGCCGTTTCGTCAGCGGGAATCTTCGTGCACGGAAGCGGATCGAGAAAGCCAAAGAGATTCTCGACATCGTCGGGGTCGGGAGCGACAGGGTGCACATGTTCAACCTATCGTCCAGCGAGGGCCCGCGGTTCGCTGAAATTGCATCGGAGATGACCGAGAAGGTCCGACGGCTCGGGCCGAACCCCGTCAAAAAGACGACCCGTACAAAGGCGGCGTGACATCGTGCTCTCCCCGCATATTTCCGGGGCCAACCCGGGGTTCGGAATGCCGCAAAAAGGAAA
>CAYVUX010000545.1:0-2703 GCA_964455075.1 uncultured Desulfobacteraceae bacterium
AGGCAGGACAAGGTGTTTCTCATGGACGGCGATGCCCTGATTATTCCCCAGAAGCGATTGGTTTGGATCCTGGAGAAGATTCGGGAGCACCTGCCCTGGGTCAAGAGGGTAGGGGCGTACGCCAACGCCAAGAGCATTGGAATGAAATTCCCGGAGGAGTTAAAGGAGCTCAGAGAGAAGGGCCTGGGGATCCTTTACTTGGGCGTGGAAACCGGCGACGATGAACTGTTGAAGAAGATTCACAAAGGGGCCGGTTCGGAAACTTTCAAGAAAGTGGCGAGGAAGGTCAAAGAGGCCGGCATAAAACTGTCTGTTACCGTCCTCCTGGGGATCGGGGGTCGCCGGAGTTCGATCAGGCACGCCCGGGCAACAGGGGAACTCCTGAGCTCCATGGATCCGGATTATGTGGGCGCCCTGACCGTCATGCTGATTCCGGGAACCCCGCTGCACGATGAGTACCTGGATGGCAAGTTCGAACTCCCTGACCAGAAGGGGTTGTTGATGGAACTGAGGGAGATGCTTGCCCATACCGATTTGAGCCGCGGTCTGTTCTTCTCCAACCATGCGTCAAATTACTTGCCCATCAAGGCGCGGCTTCCCCGTGGAAAGCAGGATGCGCTGGATCAGATCGACAGCGCGCTGCGGGGAGAGGTTCCCCTCAGGCAGGAGTGGACCAGGGCTTTGTGAGAGACCTTTGAAAACCTCGTATTTTTATCCAAGTTCGTCTTCATCGGGAGAGGCTCCGTCTGTGCCGTGATACTCATACTACCTTTCCCTTTTTATGTCTTTTGGCGGACCCGATTTCATCCCTTCGCCGAGCGACTAGCGAAATCGGTCCACCTGTCACTTACTATCGTTCGCAGGCGGGGCCGTACCCCGTACCGCAGTACGTGTAGGTCCTTTCTGGAACGTCGTTTAGCTCGGATTCGTCAATCTCGGCCACACAGCGCACCATCGAGCCGTCGCCCATGTACCAACGGATCGGAAAGCAATAGAATTGGAAGCGCTTGCCGGACACCTTGTCCAAGTCTCCGCCGAGGTTCTCGACGCCAACAATGCCGTGACCCAGCAACTGCTTGTGGCAGGGTTCCCAGGTTCCTTCGCATCCAATCGCTTCGAGATCACCGAACTTGGCATCATAAGCGTCTTGGCCATGCAGCTTGATGTAGGCCGCTTTCTCAAATTCGGCATACGCCTCTTCCCCGAATTGTTCGGCGTATTCTTCCGTGATAGGCTTTCCCGAAGCTCCGGGCAGATTCATCTGGGGCGGGCCGTTTTTGCCCATAGCCGTATGAAGCGGATGATCCAAAGCCTGCATGTCCATGGCCACGCACTTGACCTGTTGCTTTACAAACCACTTGCCAGCTTCAACGCCGGTGCCGCACGAATAGTGATAGTACTCTTTTGAGTCGTCGAACTTGCGATGCATGCCGGTATTCAGGCAGGCAACCATGCCCTTGAGCTCTTCCGGCTTGATGTTCGCCCTCTTGCAGGCATCCTCAAGATGCTCGGGCAGGATCAGGCCCCAGCGGTGGATGTTGATTTCAAGACAGACTGCGTCGCCCGTATATGCGTCGACAGGCATTTCGTGGGTATAACGAGCCCTTTTGCCGTCGAATTCGCGTTCCATGACGTGACGAGGTGCGTCGGCATGAGTGCCTGTGTGCTGAACACAGTCGACCCTCTGGGTGAGGACGCCCCCCTTTGCCATGGTGTGCATCGAATCGATAACCGGCTTTACGAAATAAGGCCAACGAGGGATCTCCGCACTGAATGGATGAGTCAAGTCAACGAATACTTTCTTTCCCATATCTAATACCTCCTAGGATGTGATCATGTGGAAATGAGACACTGTAATATATCGGATTATCGCGTCATATATCGCAAGCTGAAATATACATGTCAAGGATATTCTTCCATGACTTCCCCCCTTGTATCGCCGGGGGTTATTGAGAAACGGCTTGCGTGAGACTTTCTGGATTTGTTCAGGTTTAGAGCAAATGCATCCAAAGGGAAAGGAGGAGAGGTTGTGAGCAGAAAGTCGGATGCAAGTGTGGAGCAACATGTAGAAGCCGTTCTGAGCCTGCTTCGCAAGGAAGAACCGGCGCATTTGATTGCCAGGCGGTATGGGAACTCGGAGAACACTCTGTATCGGTGGCGGGAGCAATTTCTCGAAGGCGGCAAGGCCGGTCTGATGAGTGCGACCGCCAAGAAGGATCCTCGGATAAAGCAGATCCAATCTTTGAAAAGGGAGTTGGAAGAACGCGACCGGGTGATCGGAGAGCTGACCATTGCGAACCGGGTTCTAAAATAAAGCTTGGGCGAGTCCAGTTGACGGCTACGATCCGGGAAGAGATCCAAAAGGCAATGAAGGAGTTTGGACTGGCCCGGTTGACAGAGACGCTGCATTACCTTGGGGTGGCTATTTCCAGCTGGTACCGGAAGCGTAGAAGGTCGCGGAAGGCCCCCGGTCCGAAAAAGAAGCCAGTGCTGGCCTATCTGGAGAAGGGGATAGAGAAGATGGCCGAGGCGAATCCCTGGTACGGGTACAATCGGATTGCCGTGATGTGTCGCCGGGCGGGGTTGGCGTTAACCAACCGGCAGGCCTATCGGGTGATGAAACTTCATGACCTGTTGCAGAAGCGGAAACCGCGTGAGGTGCAACTTTACCAGGCGCGCAAGCTTTGGGAGCTGTTACGGATC
>CAYVUX010000546.1:0-2702 GCA_964455075.1 uncultured Desulfobacteraceae bacterium
ACGCCTCCACGGCCCGGTCCACGATCGCACGGCCTCCTTCCGGCGTGGCCACCGAGTCGTAGCTCGCCACCGCCTCGCCTCCCAGGGCCTCGACCTCCTCCACCACCCGGTCCGCCGCCGTGCGCGATCCTTCGCCCTCGCCGTCCCGCGCACCTCCCAGGTCGTTCACCACCACCTTGGCCCCGCGCCGGGCAAGCTCGAGCGCATACACCCGTCCCAGGCCCGCTCCCGCACCCGTGACAATGGCTACACGCCCGTCAAACCGGATGCCGCCGAGCCGCCTGCGTCTTTCGAGCTCCTCGGAGCTCGTCCATTCCACAATCCCCCGGTCTATGACCACCTCGCCGGTTTCTGCGTTCAGGGTGCGAAAGAGGGCTCTCCCTTCCCCCTCTTTCCAGATCTGCGTGGTAATAGGGACGCCGGGATAGATGGTCCTCGAGAACCGGACCCGAAAGCGGGTCATCCGTTCCGGTTCCCCGGGGAAGAGGTGCTTGATCACCGCCCGGCAGGCGAAACCATGCGTGCACAGCCCGTGCATGATGGGCTTCTCAAACCCGCTCGCCTTGGCAAAGTCCGGATCCACGTGGAGCTGAAAGATATCTCCCGACAGCCGGTAGAGCAGGGGCTGGTCGCCCGAAGGCCTGTCGGCCTCTTCAAAGTCGGGGGCGCGATCCGGGAATTCCACGGTCTCGCTGGGTCCGGGCTCCCCGCCGAAGCCCCCGTCTTTTCTGCAGAACAGGGTGAAGATGTTGGTGAAAAGCTTCTGTCCATTGGAATGGAAAGTATCGGCCTCGGCGACCACCAGGGCCCCTTTTTCCGGCCCCTTGTCGAAGATGTGGGTGACTTCCCCTTCCGTGGTGAGCCTGCCTTCCTTCGGGATCGGATTGTGGAAGATGATATCCTGTTCGCCGTGAAGGATGCCGGAAAGATCCGCGTTGGCCTTTACAGCCGCTTCGGCCAGGAAATCGAAAACGCTGGCGATGGAAAAGCTCGGGATGACTTTGAGACGGTCCTCGTAGCAGTACTCCAGCTCATCGAAACCGGCGCCTACGCCCAGGGCGTAGAGGACCGCGTCCTTCCAGGTATACTCCTTGGTCACCGGCCCGATCTTTTCTCCGACGGCATCAAGGTTGAGCGCCATCCTGTCACCTCCTTTGGGGGTTTGCCCCGCAGGGCGGCGGCCCCGGGGACCTTAAGAAGCTACTCTGCGGTCCGATCGCGGTTCGAACGGAAGGAAGGCACTCGGCCGCTATAGGGAGAACTGTTTGGTCATGTTTCGATGGGTGAAGCGCCGATTCCCTTCCGCATATTCGGCGACCCTGTGGCCGGAACCTATGAGCTTCCACTTGTAGATGACCAGACCTTCCAGGCCCACGGGCCCGCGCGCATGGATCTTGCTCGTGCTGATGCCCACCTCGGCCCCCAGGCCGTAGCGAAACCCGTCGCTGAAGCGGGTGCTGCAATTCCAGAACACGTTTCCGGAGTCCACCAGGTTCATGAAGCGTTTTGCCGTTTCGGAGTGTCCGGTGACGATGGCGTCCGTGTGGCCGGAGCCGTAGGTGTTGATGTGCTCGATGGCCTCCCCGGCGGAGTCCACGATTTTCACGGAAAGGATCGTGTCCAGGTACTCGGTCCGCCAGTCCGCCTCCGAGGCGGGCGCGACATCCACGATCTCCCGGGTTCTCGCACACCCCCGAACCTCCACACCCCGAGCCGTAAGCGCTTCCCGGACCGAGGGCAGAAACCGGGACGCTGCCGCCTCGTGAACGAGCAGGGTTTCCACGGCGTTACAAACCGCCACGTATTGGCATTTGGAATCCACCACGATATTCCGGGCCATATCCAGGTCGGCCGCTGCGTCCACGTACACGTGGCAGATCCCGTCTGCGTGGCCCAGGACCGGGATACTGGACCTCTCCATGATGTAGCGGACGAATTCATTGGATCCCCGGGGAATCAGGAGGTCGATATAACCGTCCATGGTGATCATCTCGTCCACCTCGGAGCGCGTCTCCAGGAACTGAAGCCACCCCCGGGGAATTCCGGCATTTTCACTCGCCTCCACGATCACCCGGGCCAGGACCCGGTTCGTGTTTGCGGCCTCGCTCCCCCCCTTGAGGAGCACCGCGTTGCCGCTCTTGAGGCAGAGCGACGAAATCTGGACGAGCGCATCCGGCCGGGATTCAAACACCACCCCGATCACGCCGATGGGGCAGGTCACCTGATAAAGCTCCAACCCCTCATCCAGTTCCCGGGCGCTGCGCGTCTCCCCTACCGGGTCGGGAAGGTCAATCAGGCTTTCTATCCCGCCAGTGGCGTCCCGAAGCTTTTTTTCGTCAAACGCCAGCCGCTTCAAAAGGGGGCCGGCGAGACGGCTTTCCCGGGCCGCGTTCAGGTCCTTTTGGTTGGCCTCCAGGATGGCCGAACGATTGGTTGACAGGGCCCCAGCGATGCGCTCAAGAGCGCGGTTTTTCAAGGCCGTTTCCGCGGCCCCGAGCAAGATAGAAGCCGCCTTCGCGGCCCTGGCCGATGCTTCCGTATCCATAGATCTACCTGCCTTTTCGCCCATTCAAAGGTCTCGGAACTCGAAGAGTGCCTATCTGACCGATGGATACCCGAATTTGCTCGCGGAAGTCAAGCGCGGAAGCCTTAGGGCTCACGCAAAAATAAAATACCATTTATGAGGGCTAACTATATCATAT
>CAYVUX010000547.1:0-2664 GCA_964455075.1 uncultured Desulfobacteraceae bacterium
AGGGGCTCGGGGCAGGGACCCCAGCCGGAGAATTTCGCCAGGATTTCCTGTTCTTCGGGCGTGGCGAGGCGGTCTTCCGCCTCGATCTCTTTGAGGAGCCGCAGCGCGGCCAGGTTGTCCGTGAAGATTTGGGTTTTGGTGCGGTCGTCGAGGTTGAGCGTGGAGCGGATTACAAAGTCGTTTCTTCCGGATTCTCCTCGTCCAGAAAGATCAATTCCCTGGTCACCTTCTCCCAGGCCGCCTGGAAGGGTACTCCCCCCTGGCTCACCAGCCCCGCGATCTCCCTGGTCGCCTGTTCCTGGACTTCCTCCAGGGTGCTCTCGTAAACCCCCGCCTTCTTGAGACTCTTCACCTTCTCCGGCAGGTGCTTCTCCCAGTGTCGTTTCGCCAGTAGACCCAGCCTTAGCAGCGTCATCGCTCGGTTCCTCCAGGTAAACAGTGCCGTCGGTTTTCTCATGCACCAGGGGATACAGACCATGGCGCACCACCTCGTCCGGATGAAGCGGCTCGGGGTAGCCCACCGCGCCTTGTCCCTCGCCTTTCTCCGGCTGGACCGCGTCGTTGTAGGCCATGAACCCGGCGGGCTGCATCATGGCGGCCCGGCTGGTGTCCTGGTAGCCGTACCACCACAGGCCGTCCTCGGATCGCTCGCCCTGGTACAGGGCCTTGTACATCTCTTCGAGCTTGTCCTTGAGTTTACCGATTTCCTCCTCGACTTGCAAGTATTCTTGAAGCGTGACAGGCACATAATCGGCCTTCATGGACGGGATGCCGTCCCCGCTCCATTCCAAGCCCTCAAAGAAGCGTTCAAAGAGCCAGTTGAACCGGTCCCGCTCCTCCTCGGTGGGGTAGGCCCCGTGCTCCCGGTTGAAGAGCGTCTCCACCGCACCCGGGGCCACGAACTCCGCGTCCACGAGATACAGGTTCTCCCCCTGGAGGTTGTCGGCCACGTACGCCTCAAACGCCCGAGCGAACATCTCCTCGCCCTTGGACCAATACTTGCCCTTTTTGCCGCCGTCGAGCTGAATGGAGCTGTTGTAATACTTCGTTTGCTCCACAATCTCCTTTTCCCACTTGTGCGTGAGGAACTCCTTGGCCTCGTCCAGACGATTGGCGCCGGCGCGGTTCCACCAATGGATCCCCCGCAGGATGTCCTCCACGGTTTTCGCGAGGCCCTCCATTTTGTAAAAATACTTGAAGGCCTGCTTGAGGTCGTCGAACGGGCTGTACTCCCGGTAGGCCTCGTTTTCGTTGTTCTCCATATTGAGTCGGGAGTAGTAGTCCAGGCCGTGCGCCCACTCGTGGGCCAGGGACCCGTCGCCGTTTTTCTTGGTGAGGTTGATGGTGTTGTCTTCCGGGTGGAACGTGGCCGCGGCCCGGCCGCCCCGGCCGCGGGCGCCGTACATGATGCCGAGGCGCCGCTCCGCGTTGTAGCTGATCCCTTGGGGCGGCGCCCCGATGAGCTCGGCCAGGTCCCAGAACGAGTCGTAGGTGAGGTTGGCGCTCTGCTGCCGGTAGTCGGTCTCGGCCCACTTGCCGAAGGCCACCGCGCCCAGCGCGAACGTGTCCTTGAGATCGTCCTCGGTCACGTCGCCTTTTCGGTGCGCGGCCGCGGTCTGGATCTCCATGATGTCGCGCTTGATCCGCTTGATCTCCTGGTCCTTGTCCTCCTCGGTCTCGTTTTCCATGTAGACCCGGGACGTGCCGCGCAGGAAGCGGTACACGAACGTGAAATAGGAGTCGTCCCACACCTGCTTGAGGTTGCTGTCCCACCACGCGCTCTGCGTACTCGATATGTCCTCGTAGCGAACCTCCTCGGCCTCCATGAGCGTGTCCACAAACTCCGGGGCGATGGTGAGCTTCGCCAGGGTGTCCCGGATGTCGGCCACCGTGGCGCACTCTTCCAGGTGCTCGGCCAGGATCTCCAGCGTGGAAATGTACTTGGTGGAGAGCTCCCGAACCAGGGCCGCGGTCTCCTCGTCCTCCCGAAGCGCGCCGATCACGGCCTCCTTGTACGAGGCCGCCCACTTGCTCATGCCGCCGCCGAAGCGCTTTCCCACGAGCTCCAGCCACGGGGTGATCCTCTTCTGGATCTTCTTTATGTAGCGCCGGGCACCGGGCGTGGCGTCGTCCGAGAGCTCCGCGGGAAAGAGCTTGGCCCGCTGGGTCATGCCCTTGAGGGCCTTGAAGATCCTTCCCGGATCGTCCTCCGGGAGCTCTTTCGCGAGATCCAGCTTGATGGCTTCCTCGCGCACGCCCGTATCCCACGACGACCGCTTCCAGCGCTCCTCGCCCACGTCGTGGAGCCTGCGGGTCCGCTTCTTGCCTTTTTTCTTCTTTTTCCCTTTCTTTTTCTTTTTCTCGCCGCCCAGGTCTACGGTCTCGCCTTCCTCTTCCTCGGTTTCAACCTCGGCTTCTTCTTCGGCCTCGGCTGCCGGCTCCGCCTCGGCCTCTTCCTCCTCGGGGGCCGCGGCTTCCTGCTCCCCGGGCGCGGCAGCGCCTTCGTGCTCCTCCAGGGTCTTGGTCTCAGGCCCTTTCTCCGGGGCCTCTTCCTCGGCCGCGGCTTCTTCGGTCGCGGGCTCGGCGGTCTCGGGCGCTTGCTCCTCGGGCGCGAGCCCTTTGAGCTCCCGGATATAGCGCATGACATAGGGCCTGGCCTGCTCG
>CAYVUX010000548.1:0-2663 GCA_964455075.1 uncultured Desulfobacteraceae bacterium
GGCGTCCTCCGGGTGGGACAGCATGCGCAGGGCCAGGTGGTATATCCTGTCCTGCACGCGCAGGACGATTTCCTCCAGGGCCGCGTGGGATCCTTCCACCGCCGCGGTCACCAATTCTTCAATGGGTTGCTGATTCGTTCCTGCTTCCTTCACGACAATGCTCCTCAAGTAGTCCGGTTGCAGATTCTAATCCAACGACTTTGGACCGCCCTGTCCAATGATGCTCCCGGAGGCCCGAACTTCGGACGGGAACGATTTGGGGGCTTTCTCATATTAGACTCCCAAACGATGCTGCTGTGACCGGGGAGCCCAACATTTTGCTCCATGCAAAAATAAAAAACTTCTCTCTCGAGTCACAATCCACGTGCTGCCCGGTCATTATCCCTGAGGGGAAAGGCCGTTCCAGCGGCATCGCACCCCCGGGAAGCAAATCGGATGGGATTCGTGAACCAAACCCCGGCGAACAATGGAATGCCGGCCGGGAACAGCAGGAAGGAGACAAGAATGCAGATCAATTCAAATTTTGCGGCCCCTTGCGGTCTTTACTGCGGCGTCTGCGCGATTCACATCGCCGGCCGGGACAACAACGAAAAGTTCAAAGAACGCCTGGTGGACCTGTACAAAGGCAAGGTCCCCGGAAAGGGGACCCTGCCGGGGGCCGATAACCTGACCACAGACGATATCAGATGCAATGGTTGTCTGTCCAACGAGCCGTTCATGCACTGTTTTCAGTGCGAAATTCGGACCTGTGTCAAAAATAAGGGGTATGAGGGCTGCCACGAGTGCGATGAATTCCCCTGCGCCCCCGTTGAGGAATTCCCCATGACCATCGGGAAAAAAGTCATTCTGCGCGCCGTTCCTTACCGGCGCGA
The DNA here is from genome assembly GCA_964455075.1 of uncultured Desulfobacteraceae bacterium. GTDB lineage: Bacteria > Desulfobacterota > DSM-4660 > Desulfatiglandales > Desulfatiglandaceae > CAYVUX01. The sequence continues at coordinate 873 of CAYVUX010000548.1, forward strand.
GGTGGGCACAAAAAGATGGATGGAGGATGAGGAGGCCCGCTACGTCTGCCCGGAATGCGGCAACAAGCTCTTCCGCGGCGCAGCAAGGTGCAACCGGTGCGACACAGCGGTGGATCTGGATTGAATCCCGGGCATACAATAGGCGGCTTCGGAGATCCCCCTGCTGATCAGCGCCCCGCCCTGTAGACCAGCCCGGGGCCCGCGTGCTCCTTTTCCAGGCGCGGAGCAAGAAGATAATCCTTTACTCCGTTTGCGAGGGTCTCCACCATCCGGGTAAACCGGCCCTCATCGGGTTCCAGCAGGGTCAGGCGAAACCCCTGGAGCTTTGAATTGAAGGAGGACAGGGGCACTACACAGACGCCGGCGGACCCAAGCAGGTAATAGACGAGCCGTTTGTCCGGTTGGATGCCTTCCGCCGATGTAAGCCCCTCCACGAATGTTCTGGCCGACGCGTCGGGAATGGGGAGCGTCTGATCCTTGTCCAACATGCCCTCTTCAAAGGCCACACTCATATAGAAGGCGCCGTTGGGACGATTGGCCAGCACCCCCGGGATGTCTGCAAATTTCTCGAGGGCGATGTTGGAGAACGCTTCATAACGCCGCTTCCGGGCTTCCAGGTAGTCCGGGTATGCCGGGTGCCGGAGGATGCGGGGGATGGCTTTTTGGGGGAGCGTCGTAGAGCACACTTCCATCATTTTGGCGTTCATAATGCTCTGGACATAGGAGGCGAACCGGGTGTCCTTTTCCCGGTTGTACACCTCGATCCATCCGCAGCGCGCGCCGGGCCAGGGAAACTCCTTGGAAATCCCCTTCATGGAAATGCCCGGCACCTCTTCAACGACTTCGGCCAGGGACAGCGTCTCCTGCCCGTTGTAGATCAGGTTCTGATAGATCTCGTCCGCAATGAGGAAGAGATCGAATTCCTTGGCAATGCCCACGATCTCCCGGATAATGGACTCCGGGTACACGGCGCCCGTGGGATTGTCGGGGTTGACGATCAGGATGCCGGCCACCGACGGGTTGTATTTCACCCTCCTGTAGAGTTCGTCGAGATCCGGATACCACCGGTTGCGCGGGTTGAGCGGGTAGGAGACCGGTGAAAGGCCTGCATGGCTGGCCTCTGCGGACGAATGGGTGGTGTACGTGGGCGACGGGGTCATCACCCTGGCCGTGGAACGGAGGAATCCATAGACCTTGCTTATGGCTTCTCCGAGCCCGTTAAAAAAAACGATGTCTTCGGGGGTGATTTGGGCCCCCCCAAGGCGATTTGTCCGCTCGGCGAGAAACTCCCGGGTCTCCAGGACCCCCTGTGTGGGGCAGTATCCATACGTGCAGTCGTCCATGGCGAGCTCGGCCACAATCTCCTTGATCCAGCCTGGGACCGCCTCCCCCTTGGTCACGGGATCCCCGATGTTTTCCGCGATGATTGTCATCCCCAGTCTCTGGAGTTTCTCCGCTACTCGTACAATATTTCGGATCTCGTAGGTGAGCTCTCCCGCTCCCCTGTGGACGATACGGGTCCGCATTCTCTCCTACCTCCTCAAAACCTTATCTCTGTGTGATGCGCACTCAAAAAAAAGCTGCAGCACACTGCAGCCCTCAAACGCCAAAGGGCTGCGGGTTTTGCCCGCAGCCCTGATGATTCACCCATGTTCCCGGGGGTCAGCGCGACTCCCCTCCGATCAGGACTGCAGGCCGCCCGGCTGCAGCTGCCGCAGCGGCGGTGGCAGCAGGAGGTGCACCGGCAATCCTGAAATCAAAACAAGGCATTCTTTACATCCTCGGGAACCA
>CAYVUX010000549.1:0-2661 GCA_964455075.1 uncultured Desulfobacteraceae bacterium
TCCATGATTTCCCTCATGGCGCCTCTGGGCACCACACCGTGTTTCCTCCAGGTCTCCAGGGTGTTCTCGGGGACTCGCTTGGCAAAGGGGATTTCCCCCTCCACCTGTATATAGGTGCGTTCCAGTTCCTTGTACAGGTCCTTGGCGATCTCCTCGGTTTTGCGATCATCCACCTCGATTCCGATCGAGCGTGCGACTTCTTCGAGCTTGATGGGATCTTTGATGCTGTAGTCCTTGATGCGGCCGTTTACCACTTCCCGGAAGACATCGAGCATGCTCATCCCGTGGTCCGTGTGGGCCGCGGCTCCGCTCGCAACCATGCGGGCGAAGTTCCTGGCCTGGATGGTATCAATATTCGCCCCGCAGACCCCTACTTTGGCATAGGGATCCTTGGAACTGAGTCTGCAGGGTCCCATGGAGCAGTGCTTGCAGCACGCCGAATCCGCCCCGATCGGGCATGCCTTCATGCTGACTGCACGGTGAAAGGCGGTTTCCACGCCGTCCCGCTCGGCCTTTTCGAGCATTTGAGCGGTCGCATCGCAAGAGGTCAGCGACTTGATCGGTATTCGCTTTTCTTTAGGGCTTTTCACGTCGTTATCTTTACTCATGGTCTTTGTCTCCTTAGGCGGCTCTGTTTCTTTGCCAGAGCTTGAATAGTAATCGTTACTGATTGCGTGCCGGATCGATCTCCCGTTTCCAGAACGCGACAATCCCGTTCTCTCCGAAAAAGGTCTGGACAAGCTCCCACCCCCGCGAGCCCATATCATTCAGAAGGGCTTCGAGTGTGCTCATTTGATCCCCGGGCAGGCGGTCATATTCGCATTCGCCTGTCCGTGTGCAGAAGTACACAAGGTGGGTGAACTCCTCGGCCGGATGTTTGGTGATATGATACTCGAAATGCCTCATTCCGCCTCCTTGTTCCGTTCCTGGAGTTTTAAATCCTGTGCATGGCGCGCTGCCGCTCCCCACTGCTCTCAATTTCATCATGTTTCACGGAGTTTCTTTCCGATTTCTCGGCCGTAGTCTTGGGCCATCTTTATGGCTCCCCCCAGGGACGCGGACTTCAGCATCAGCGGGGCCCCCACCATGTTCATTTTGAAAATGTGTTTCATGGTGTCAAAGATGCGGCCCGGAGCCTCTCCGCTCCACCCGAATGCGCCGAAAGAACCGCCCACCTTTCCCTCGAGGCCCGCATTTTCGGCTAGAAAAAGCAGGGTCTTCATGCCTTGAAGCATGTCGCCGTGATACGTGGCGGAACCGAATACATAGGCTTCATAGCCTTGAAGCTGGGCTTCATTCTTGATACCGGTCGCATTGACGACGTCGGCCTCAACTCCCTCAAAACGGAGGCCTTCCGCGATCAACCGGGCGATGTCCCCCGTCTCTCCGATTCTTGTGGCATATACGACAAGGGCTCTGGGCATCAGTTATCTCCCCGGGCAGGCGGAGTTCCCATTCACCCCCTCCGAATTGGAACCTCACAAGTGCCGCGAAAACATTTGTTTGTATTTGTGAATGGACTCTGACTCGACGCGGAGGAAATGTTCGCGCCTATTCGTCTTCCACCACCTCGGCCTTTCCCCGTATTTTTGTCCCGCAGTGCGGGCAGAGGATTTCGATTTCGTCCTCGTTCCCGGTGAACTTCTCCCTGAGCTTCTCGGGCCCCAGGAAGGTCACGTCTCCGCACGCGCACTCAGGACATTCGGCTCTCACTCTGTACTTCTTCTCGGACATCCTTTTTACCTCCTTCTGCAAAAGGCGGCGGGGCGGCCTGCGCTCTTGCCCCGGTTTCCGCGTATTCTCTCCCTGGACCATGCCTCCCTGCCCAACACGGTCCGCCGGGTTGGATGGCTAAGCCCCTAACCCAGGGACCGGACCCGATCCAACACTTCATCATAGTCGGGCTCTTGCGAAATCTCCTTTACGAGCTGGATGTAGCGGATGATCCCCTGCCGGTCGAGCACAAAGACGCAACGGGCGAGAAGCCGAAGCTCCTTGATGAGCACACCATAAGCGGTGCCGAACTGGGCATCCCGGTGGTCCGACACGGTGATGACACGATCCACTCCAGCCGCTCCGCACCAGCGTTTTTGAGCAAAGGGCAGATCCATGCTCACCGTGAGGATGACGACATCATCCCCCAGCTTGCCGGCCTCCTGGTTGAACCGCCTTGTCTCCAGGTCACAAACCGGGGTATCCAGGGAAGGGACAGAGGATATCACCACAATCTTTCCCTTGAACGAGGAAAGTCTCACCGGAGAAAGATCGGGGTCCAGCGCTTCGAAATCCGGAGCCCGATCCCCTGCCTCGCGCTCCTGTCCCACCAGGGTCAATGGACGGCCTTGCATGGTTACGGACTGCGTTCTCTCTTCCATAGGGTCACTCCATGTCATTTTCCAAGAAACGTTTGAATTCCGGACGGCGGCCTGGCTTACGCCTGTTCGTCGGGGTCCCCGGGTGGATCGTCGTCTCCACGGCCGCTTTCCGACTCCATGCACCGGGAGCAGAGACCAAAAAACTCCAACTGGTATCCGAATATTCCGTATTTTGTCAGTTTTCCGCCGGCTTTTTCCAGCGTGTCCATGAAGCGTTCGCCCGGTTTAACAGGGGCGTCCTCAATTCTTCCGCAGCGGGTGCAGGTCAAGTGATAATGTTCCTTCG
>CAYVUX010000550.1:0-2650 GCA_964455075.1 uncultured Desulfobacteraceae bacterium
TTCGTGCCGGAGGAGCACCGCTTCCACCTCGCTCGGATAGACGTTGAAACCGCTCGTAATGATCAGGTCGTCCTTCCTGTCCACGATGAAGAAGTATCCGTCCTCGTCCATCCGGGCCATATCCCCCGTGTACAACCATCCATCCTGGAGCGTCTTCCGGGTCAGGTCCGGGTTGTTCCAGTATCCTTTCATGACTTGAGGGCCCCGGACGATGAGCTCTCCCACTTCACCCGGGGGGAGCACGCGCCTTCCGGCGTCCATGTCGACGATTTTCGCCTCCGTGTCCGGGACGGGCAGGCCGATACTTCCCGAAACGGGCCGTTCGGGGGGATTCACGTGGGTTGTGGAAGAGGCCTCCGAAAGTCCATAGGCCTCGATGATGCTCCGCCCCGTGAGTTTCCTGAAGTTTTCCTGGACCCAGGAAGGCAGGGGCGCTCCGCCTCCGCTTGCGATTCTGATGGCGGCAAGGGGCGCGGGGTCCGCTTCGGGGTGAGAAACCAGGGCCGCCCACAGAGCGGATACGGCGGGAAAGGAAACCGGACGGAATTTCTCGATCATCTCCATCAGAGGAAAGACGGAAGACCAGTCGAACTGGGGCACCAGCACCATGCGATACCCTTTGAAAACCGACAGGTGCAGGCAGACCGTCATCCCGAACACGTGAAAAAACGGGATCATGCAAATGACCGCGCCGTTTCCCAGATCCTCCACGGGGATGGCCCGATCGATCTGACCCACGTTGCAGACGATATTGCGGTGGGTGAGAACCGCGGCTTTTGGGTCCCCTGTCGCCCCGCTCGTGTACTGGAGCACGGCGATGTCGTCCCCTCGGCAAAGAGGTAGTTGCTCTTCCCGAGAATGTGCGTCCACAAGCTCACTGAAAAGGAGTGGCTCCGGGAAGCCTTGAGGGAACTCCACACCGCTTTCCATGCCGAATACAGAGTGATAAATCACATGCTCGACCGGCGTGCCCTCGATTCCCCGGTGCACGCTTTGCAGAAAAAGGTCGAGGGTGACCACCAGCTTCGATCCGGAATCCCGGAGAAGCCCTCTAAGCTCTTCCCCGGCCGCCATCACGTTGATATTGACCACAATGGCCCCGATCCCCGCGGCTCCGTAGAAGGCGATCACGTAGGTGGGGGAGTTGGGAAGGAGCAAAGCCACCCGGTCTCCTCTGCGGATCCCAAGCCGGTGCAGGGCGCGAGCGAATGCGTGAACCTTCAGGTTCAATTCCCCGTATGGGATATCTGCGTCATTGAGGGTCGTGGCAATATATTCGGGATGGCTCTCGGCCGTGCGGGTCAAAAGGCCGGAGAGGGTTGTTTCCGGATATTCCGGGGCCAGGGAGGCCGTTTTGCGAGATGCCGGCTTTGGGTTGTCCAAGGGGTATCCTCCATAGATCAGGGGTCGTGCTTTCCAGTTCCCTCCCGGCGATTATAAGGGTGTCGCCGGGTGTCCGTCAACGGAACACCCTGTGCGGGGCACGGGCACTTTCTCTTCACGGCTCTTGGGTGAGAGTCATGCCGTGGGGAAAGCGTGAAAAAGGTTCCATGTGCGCCCTGAGACCTTTGCAAATCGCCCCCTTTTCTTCGCCACCTAAAGGTGGCTCAGTCCCCACCCTGCGGGCGGGTCCCCAGTTTGCCCAATCTCTGCGTTATCCTCAAATTTCAATCCTCAAAATATTCAGAATATTCCTGCGTTGATCCGCCTCAGGCGGATCGTCTTCCTTGACCTTGACCAAAATTGAGCATTTTTCAAAAGTCTCGTCCTGGTGTTCACACTGAAGGCTTCTCACGCCGCTTTTTGGCAAGGATCCGGGCCATCAGCACGCCGATGCCCTCGGGCTTGGTAGCCTCCGTCCAGAAGGCCCCGAGCGTATCCAGGAACACCTTCGCGGGAGGAGACAAAGGCTGTCCTTTGAGACGGGCGATGCTTACATCCAAATAAAGAGGCTCCGCAAGATGGACCAAGGCCAGGTTGCCTTCCTCCAATTCTTGAGCGACCGCCTCTTTGACCAGGAAAGCAATCCCTTCCCCTCTCCGCACGAGCTGCTTGATAAACTCCGTATTGCTCGTCTCCACCAGGACGTCCGGAGTCGCTTCATATGCCGCGAAAAGCTCGTTGACCAGTTTGCGGGTTCCGGAGCCGTCTTCCTTCATAATGACGGGCTCGGCGGTTAGTTCGGCAAAGCGGACGCCTTATCTCCCTGCAAAAGGATGCTCCGGGGAGACGATCACCACGACTTGCTCCCGGCTGAAAGGGATGAATTGGACGTGCGGATGGCCTTCGGCCATCGCTACGATTGCGATCTCGTTACGAAATTCCAGGAGGCTTCGACTCATGTCCCGGGAGCTGCCCTCGTCCAGATGGATCTTTATATGAGGATACGCCTCATGAAAGTTGGAAATGAGCAGCGGCATAAAATAACGGGCGTACGTCTTGGTGGAAGCCAGCCTAAGGACACCGATATTGAGCTTCCTCATGTCCTCGAGGGTGTTCTCGATTTCTCTTTCAGTCTCAAAGATCTTTCGGGCGTGTTCGTAAAGGACCTTGCCTTCGTCCGAGAGAAAGACTTTGCGGCCTTTCTTTTTGAGCAGCTTGAGGTCGCAGAAGTCTTCGAACGCTTTCACGTGTGTCGTGACGCCCGGCT
>CAYVUX010000551.1:0-2647 GCA_964455075.1 uncultured Desulfobacteraceae bacterium
ATGGCCCGAAGCTGAGATGGGAAAATGGGAAGTTATTTTTGAGTGAGCCCTAAGTCACCGCTTCCAGGGGAACATACAAGGTGAACGTCGCCCCCCTGCCTGCCTGGAGCGCTGTCGATCTTCATGCCGCCTCCCAGAAGTTCCAACCTTTCGCGAATGCTGAAGAGTCCAAAGCGGTCCCCCGATCCCGATTCCCGGGAGAGCGAAGCGGGATCGAAGCCTACTCCTTGATCCTCCACGATGATCTTCAGCTGACCGGTTCCGTCACGCCTCATCCTCAAGCGGGCCGACGAAACCTGCGCGTGTTTCACTACGTTAAAGAGGAGCTCGCGCACCGACTCGAAGAGCAGCACATTAGACTCCTCCCGTTCCCCCATGATATTCGGATCCATCTCGGTTTGGATCTCAATCGGGTAGATTCGGTTCATGGACTCGGCGAGCGATTCCAGTCCGGGAGCCAGACCGCGCTCGTACAGGATGTTCGGAGAAAGCTGCGTGTTCAGCGACCGGCCGGTCTTCAGGGCCTCAACCAGGAGTTGATAGATCGAATCGAAATCCACACGATGCGTGTCGTCCATTTCCTTGCCCAGGACCTCCAAACGTATCTTGGCCCCCACGAGCAACTGCTGGAGATGATCATGAATGATCATGGACAACCGCCGCCGTTCGCGCTGCTCCGCGACGGTGAGCTGGGACGACAATCGGGCAAGCTGCCGGGCCCTCTCCTCGAGCTTTGCTGTTCGGTCTTGAACCCGGTTCTCGAGCTCTTCCTGAGAGCGCAAGAGCTCCTCCTCGACCCGTTTCCGCTCCGTGATGTCACGGTTGGAGGCGCGGCGTCCCAGCACCTGCCCGTTCCCATCCAACACCGGCTGGCAAACGTGTGCTATCCAGCGCTCCCCACCGTAACGGGGCAAAATGCGGAATTCGAACTTGTGCGGCTCCTTACTGCTCTTGTCTTTTTCCATGTGCATCGAGATGCGCCCACGATCCTCCGGATGGATGATCCGGGTGTAGAGCTCCGGATCCTCCATAAACGCTTCCCTAGGGTACCCCGAAACACGTTCGCAAGAAGGAGAAACATACAGGAACCGGCCATCCGGACTTCGCCAGTATTCCCAGCCATAGGTGAAATCCGCCACGATGCGGAGCTTCTCCGCCGACTCGCGCAGGGCCTTCTGTGCGCGCCGCTTCTCCGTGACGTCGTGGAACACAATCACCACCCCGAGCAGACGGCCGGCATCGTCCTGGATCGGCGCCGCACTGTCCTCAATAGGGACCTCTGAACCGTCCCGACGAACCAGCACGGTATGGTTGGCCATGTTGACGACACGGCCTTCCCTCAGCACACGCGCAACAACATCTTCGGCCGGCACCCCGGAAACCTCGTCCAGGGTCTTCAGCACGTCCCGGATGTGCCGTCCCTGCGCCTCTTCCGACGGCCAGCCCGTCAGGTTGGAGGCCACAGGATTGAGGAAGCTGACATGCCCCTTGTCATCGGTGGTCAATACCGCATCTCCGATGCTGTTGAGGCTTACCCGCAACCACTCCCGGTGCTCCCGAAGGGCCGCCTCAACCTGTCGCCGCTCTTCGATCTCCTGTTGAAGGGTATCCCTTGATACGGTCACCTTCTGCAGCCTTTCGATGACACGATGTTCCAGGTCATCTTGTAAATGCCCGGATCGTCAAAGACCACCCTCCCATCACCGAGCTTCTCCATCGCCTCGATCGTGTGAGGAGACCACGTGCTCACTGCATCGACCTCGCCGCGGATCAGGGCGTCGACCACCGCCTCGGTCTTCAGGCCGACAATGCCGACATTCTCGGGTTTGACGTAGGATGTCGTTAAAAAAATCCGGAGAAAGAAGTCGGCCGTCGTTCCCTCCACAACACCTACCCTCTTGCCCCGGAGATCCCCGGGTTTTGTGATGCCCCGGTCCTTCCTCGCCACAACCACCACGGCCCGGTTGATTTCGCAAAGCGTGGCCAGGATGGCCACCGGCCTCCTCTGGACAATGGCTCGGGCTATGGGGGTATCCCCTGCCGTGGCCAGGTCCGCCTTTCCTGAAAGGGACGCGTCCAGGCCGAGATGGCCGGAAACATAAGCTTGAAGGGTGACCCCGACCCCTTCATCTTCAAAGTAGCCGTTCTCGAGGGCTACGTAAACCGCCCCGGAACCCGGCCACGGCGTTACGGCGACAGCGACCTCCCCAATCGGGTTGATATCCGGCCGGTCTCCGGTGTTGCACCCCTGGGAAAAGGCATAAGTGGATATGAGAACAGCCAGCAGCGCGGTTACCCGCTTTGCCATCAGGATCCTCCTTCAAAAAACCGCGGAACCGCGTTCTGATTCACCTCCGGTTCACCCGGATCCAAGAGGACCCGCTTCATCAAAGCAAACACGCCCTCCTCCTTGCGGCATAAATCGCATCTTTTGAAATATAGCATTTATGCCGTAAAAAGTACCCCTGGAAAATCTTCATCCATAAATGGTGCTTTTCTTCGCCCGCCCCGGGGTGCCGGGAGAATTTCAGGTGTGGGCGGAGTCTCGGCAAACATCCGGGAATCACACACCCCGGCCGGACCCGTGTCGCTTGCAATAAATCTTTGCCGGGTCGGGGAATATCTGCTATAAGGGGCCAAAATTGTC
>CAYVUX010000552.1:0-2643 GCA_964455075.1 uncultured Desulfobacteraceae bacterium
AAGGTGTTCTCGTTTGTGGTGTTCATCGCCGTGGTGGCCGGAGCATTGGCTGCCAACTGGGACATTTTTCTGCGCGTGATCGGCCTCGTGGTATTCGCCGTGCTGATCCACAATGCGCTGGCGTTGAACCTGGGTTACTGGTCGGCCCGGGCCGTGGGTCTCGAGCCCGGGGACGTCCGTGCGGTCGCGATTGAGGTGGGGATCCAGAATTCCGCCCTGGGCCTCATTCTGGTTTTCAACTTCTTCGAGGGCCTTGGGGGAATGGCCATCGTGGCGGCCTGGTGGGGGATCTGGCACATTATTTCCGGGCTCACGGTGGCGTTCTTGTGGTCGCGCAAGGCCGCCTGATGACCGGCCGGGACGTTTTGGGCGCCTGTGAGGTTCGAATCCCGGAGTGAGGCCGCCTGAGGTGGATTGCCAAGCTCAGGACTTCCGGAACCCGCCCGCCGCGCGGGGCCTGAGTCGGCCTTTGGGGTGCGAGAAAAACGCGCATTTCCCGGTAAAAATTCTTTGGGAGGCCGGGGGGAGAATCCGCTCTCCCGAGATTGACGGAAAGGAACGGCATGGTCGAATCGGATCCGGTTCGAAACGAAGAGTGCATATTGGTCACAGGGGCGAGCGGGTACATCGGCCGGCAGTTGGTGGAAGCCCTGTCCCGGGCCAAAGAGAACTTCAGGGGAATCCTGGCCGGGGATGTTCGTCAAATCCCCACTGAAGAAAGGCGACCGGGAGTTCGCTATCTGAGGCTGGATGTGCGTTCCGAGTCCCTGGTTGAGATCCTGGAAGAAGGCCGGGTGACCACCGTGGTCCATCTCGCCTCCATTGTGACCCCGGGAAAAGGTTCGGAAAGAGAGTTTGCGTACTCCGTCGATGTCTTGGGGACAAGCAATGTGGTGCGTTCTTGCGTCCAGGCTCGGGTGCGAAAAATCATTCTTGCAAGCAGCGGAGCCGCCTACGGATACCATCGGGACAACCCGGTTCCCCTTCAGGAGCAGGATGCGTTGCGCGGAAACCCCGAATTTGCCTACAGCGACCATAAACGGCAGGTGGAGGAACTCCTTGCCCGATATCGCAGAGAGCATCCCGAACTGCGCCAGCTGGTACTTCGCCTTTGTACGGTCCTGGGAGACAGCGCCGACAACCAGATCACGTCACTTTTCCAAAAACCCGTGGTCCTGGGAATCTCCGGCGCTCCGTCCCCGTTCGTATTCATCTGGGACAAGGATGTGGTGGGCTGCATCCTCAGGGGGATTCAAGAAGATCTGGAAGGGGTTTACAATGTGGCCGGAGACGGGGTGCTGGCACTGGCGGAGATGGCATCCATGATGGGAAAGCCCTACATCCCGGTTCCGGCCTGGTTGGTTCGTTTTTCCCTGGCCGTTTTGAAAAAAATCGCCCTGACGCAGTATGGACCCGAGCAGGTGCGCTTTCTCCGGTACAGGCCGGTACTGAGCAACCGGAAATTGAAGGAGGATTTCGGCTATGTGCCCGAAAAGACCACGCGAGAGGTCTTCGAGATGTTCCTGCAGAGGATCCCGAAGCGGGTTTGAGGGGAAGCGGTTTCGCCATGGACACGGCCGTGATATATCTGGTGCCCATTGTCTTTCTCGCCTATGCTACGGAGGCGGTCACCGGCTTTGGGGCCGCGGTGGTGGCGGTTACCTTGGGGGCCCATTTTTATCCCATTGATGAACTGGTCCCCGTCCTCGTGTTGTTGAATGTGTGGGTGACCGGATACATCGCGGTTCGGTATCGGCGGGACATTGCCGTCCCTCTTCTCAAGAAGCGCGTGTTTCCCTTCATGGGAATCGGCATTGTCTTGGGCCTGGCCCTTTTCCCGCTCATCAGGGGGCTTGTCCTAAAAGAGCTTCTGGGGCTATTCGTCGTGCTTTTCTCGGGCCGCGAGCTTCTCTTGATCGTCCGAACGGCACAGCCGAGGGTTGGGGCGCTTTCCCGGGCGAAATCCGCGGTGATTCAAGTGTTCGCCGGCATCATGCACGCACTCTACACTACCGGCGGTCCCCTGCTGGTCTATTCCCTGAGCCGGGTCAATCTGCCGAAGGGAAAATTTCGGGCCACGCTCTGTGCGGTGTGGGCCATCCTCAATTCCTTTCTCATTCTCGTCTTCATTGTCAACGGGCGTATCAATTCGGACTGCCTCAAATCCGCAGCCTTTCTCTTCCCGCTGCTTCCCCTGGGGATCCTTGCAGGCGAATGGCTCCATAACCGGATCAACGAGCACTACTTCAGAATTTTTATCTTCTCGCTCCTCCTTTTTTCGGGAGGCACGCTCCTCTTCTGAGACGACCCGTGAATTCGAAACGGCCGGAGAGTGATCGGGCTTGAGGGCCGGGGATCGAATTGATATAATAAATTTATATATGGATCGCGGTCCAGGGAGGCCCGTGTCAAAAATCCGGATCAACAGGCCTGACGGGACTAGAAGGCGGGAAGCCTCGAACCCGGTTGGAGAGAGTGCCCACGGGGGGCTTTCCGTTTGAAAGCTCCTTTCTGCGATGGATGCCGAATCCGCCTTACAGGAGGGAACATGAACGTCCTTTTCCACGAAGCGTTTTACGAGGTGTACGCCTCGGATCCCGCGGCCGCTCCCGGAAGGATGGAGGCGGTGGTCGGGGTGATCGC
>CAYVUX010000553.1:0-2632 GCA_964455075.1 uncultured Desulfobacteraceae bacterium
CACATCTGAGGAGAAAGGCCATGGAACTGAATGAAAAAACCGTCGTGGTTATCACCGGGGGCAAGTCAAGAAGAAGGGCGGAGAAGCCCTGTCCGTTCCGACGGACGTTACAGCAAGGGACCAGGTCAACGCCTTAATCCAGAAGACCATCGAGCATTACGGGTGTGTCGACATCCTGGTAAACAATGCCGGGAAAGGGCTCATGGCCTCCCTGGAGGACCTGGAAAACCAGGACGTCAAGGCGATGATCGCCCTGAACCTTTATGGACCGCTCTATGGAATTCAGGCCGTTCTGAAACACATGAAGGAAAGAAAAAAGGGACACATCATCAATATCGGCAGCCTTGGAGGCAAAGTGGGGCTGCCGTTCAACGCGGCCTATTCCATGTCCAAGTTCGCCCTCATCGGCCTTCACCGTGTACTCAGGGCGGAACTTTACGGGACGGGCGTCACGGCCAGCATCGTGCTTCCCGGAAGGATACGGACCTCATTCCCAAAGGAGTCCGTCAAAGGAGACATCGGCCGGATCGGCCAAATAGCCGCGCCTTTGATCCCTGCAATAGCAAAAGAACACGGCCTCGACATTCCCCAGTTTCCCACCTGGGTCCTGACCGCCCAGGAAGTTTCCGAACGCATCATCGAAATCATGGAAAACCCGGTTTCCGAGCTGTACACGCATCCCGGCAATCAAGATCTGGTGAAGGAAGTGGAGACCAATCCGGAGGCCTACGAAGAACGGATCGGCGCATTCCTGTTGGCCATGCAGGAAGCGTATAGGATCTTTAAGGAGAAACAGAAGGCCTAGCTGGGGATCCGCCTCGGGAGGATACGAGCCTCCCTGAAGATTTGTCCGCCCCTGGAGGATGGACGCCGCAATTGGGACATCGGGAACCGGCGCGAAGGATGGGGACTGAGTCACCCTCAAGGGCGCGGAAAAGGGGCTTTTACGGGTGAAAGCCGGCCGCCCTGCTCACCCCGGAAACACAGAAAGCCCCGGCGGCGGACGCCGGGGCTTTTGTTTGCCGCATTCTTTTAAGAAGATAACTGCTGGATGTTAGAACTCTTGATCCAGATCGATTTCATCCCTTTCATACTGAGCGTCTCTGAGCTCTCGTGCCTTCTCAATCTCTTCCTCGGTCCAAGGTTCCACAACCAGGGAATCCGCCACCAGCTCCCACAGGTACTTGGTTTCAATATCCAGCCCGTAATCTTTTGTCAGGCTCTTCATAATCTGGTCCCGGCAGTTGTGGCAGGGCGCAACGACGAGCTTGGCGCCGGTATCCATGATCTGTTTCGCCTTGACCCTTCCGTAATAGATTCTCTCGTTGCTGTAGGGCATGGCCCACGCTCCGCCGCCGGCCCCGCAACAGAAATTGTTCATCCGGTTGGGGTGCATATCCACATAGTTCTCACAGCACTGCTGGGTAATCCACCTCGGCTCCTCGAAGAAGGCCTCTCCAAATGACTTCTGGCTTTTTCTCCCGTAATTGCAGGGATCGTGAACCGTGGTCAATTCCTCGTGAATGGAGGGATCCACTTTGATCCGGCCCGTTTCAATGTACTCCTTTAGCAGTTGGTGCACGGAAACCACCTTGTATTTGTCGAACACCTCGGGAAACCACGTCTGCAGACCAAGCCTGGTCGCAAAGTATGCGTGCCCTCATTCGGGCAAGAGCAGTGTCTTGCACTCCAGCCGCTCCATGTGATCGACGATTCTCCCCACCAGGGTCTTCATGGATTCGTCGTCCCCGGAAAAGAGCCCCCAATTGACGCCCTCCCAGTTCTCCGAAGCCGTGGTCCAGTCCTCCCTGGCGGCATAAAAAATCCGCCACCAGAATTTCATGTCGTCCGGTTCACCAAAAGGCTCCTTGGAATTGATGGTCACAAAGACATTGGCGCCCTTCTTGTCCACCGGAGCATAAAACCCGGGGAATCCTTCGTCCTCGTCCATCTCCTTGGAAAGGTCGGCCAGGAGAAAGAGAAAGTCGTCCCTTGGGATTCCCAGGTTATTTCCCCTCTCCAGGTCCATGACCACACCCTTGTGAATGGGCCCCGGAACCTTGTCTCTCTCGCGAAGGCCTCTAGCCCTCCTCAACACTTTGAGGATCTCCACGCCCTGGGGGCATGCGTATTCGCAACGGCCGCAGAGTGTGCATACCCAGGGAAACCGGGAATCAATCAACTCCTGGTCCAGACCCAGCGCCGCCATTCGAACGGCCTTCCTGGGGTCCATGCCGTCCACTCCCGTCACCGGACACCCGCCGGCGCACGTGCCGCAGGTAAAGCAGACGTCCGCCCACTCGGGAGCAACCCTCAGTTTGCTCTCCTTTCGATTTATGGTAATCGGCTCCATCCATCAACCTCCTTAAAGAACTTCAAAAACCGTTTCGTCTTGGTTAAGGTTTCGAATTTAACCCTTTTGAAGGCCAAAGTCAATCGGGAAAAGGGGGAAGAAGGGTCCCCCGAAACCCTGTATTTACAAAATTCGCCCCGGGAAGGCCCATTTCTGATCCGGAAACTCACAGACGTCCGAAAAGCATTACTGGATGGGCTCCAGCTAAAATATAGCTACATTGTAAACTGGAATTCCGATATAAGGATTGAAAAAAAGTGAAATTTTTTCGAAAAAGTT
>CAYVUX010000554.1:0-2626 GCA_964455075.1 uncultured Desulfobacteraceae bacterium
CCCCGGTCCCAGCCCTCAAGGACGAATTCCCTTTCGTCATGGGCACGTCCGGGTGGAAAGCCCAAGACGCCCCCCTCCTAAAGAAGCCAGGACAACCAAAAGATGTAAGAAACCGCGGAAAGGAGCGTGTTCATGGATACCGCGGCCGAGGCAAGATCGGTGGAGCCCTGCATCTCTCCGGCCATCACATAAGTAATCGTGGCTGTCGGGGCGGCGAGGAGAATGAGTCCGGGCAGAAAGATGTCCTTCGGAAGCCCCAACAATCGATAGGCCAAAAGGCCCAGGGCCGGAAGAACACACAGCTTCAGCAGACCCGCTGCAAGCACCGGCCTAAGGTGAGATTTGATGAGCCCGAAGGATATGGACGCCCCGATGATCAACAGAGCGAGCGGCAGGGCCATCCCGCTGATGATGGCGAGAGCCCGATCCAGGACCTCAGGCAGGCCCAGGCCCGCCATGGAGAAGAGGATCCCCGCCAGCGCGGATCCAATCACCGGATTGGCTACCACCTTCCCGGCGGCCGCCTTCAAACGCGGGCCGTTTTCCCCGCTTCCGGAAAAGGCCTGAAGCCCTGCCACGGCCAGGACATTCTGAAAAAGCATCAGGAATCCCGCCAGGATGCCGGCACGGCTAAGGCCCTCTTCACCCAGCAAATAGAATGCGACCGCAAGCCCGATATAACCCAGGTTTCCGTGAATGGAACTCTGAACAAAGGTGCCCGCATGCCCTGCTTTCACGCAGGCCATCCGGGCCACCTGGAAAGCCAGGGCAAAGACCGCCAGCACCGGGCAAAGAGTCCCGGCAAGGAGAAGCAAGCTGAAGCTCTTTTCAAACGGGGCCGTAGCCACCGCATGAAAAATCATCGCAGGGATGGCCAGATAATACACAAGCCTATTGAGGCTTCCCAGGAGAGAGGCCCCCAGGAAATCTCGTGCTTGGAGCAGCTTTCCCAGAAGAATAATGGCGAAGATCGCCCCGATGGTGTTGACCACATGAAGCACAACGACAGACCTCTTTACAGAAACCATTGAACGATCGGTAGGATATGCGCGTAGAATAAACGGCCCGGCCAACCGGTCTGCTCAGCAGGAGCAAAATGATCGACCCACAGGCGATGCACATCCGGCTTTTCGTATTTGCGTCCCAGGAACTTTCGATTTCGATAGCGACCTCGATAGCGATTTCGATTTTTTCGCACCCCGGACTCCGCGGATGATGCGAATCACGGAAGGGGCAAATGAATAGAGAAGGTGCTCCCCTCGCCGGGCGCGCTTTCCACCTTCATTCGACCGCCGTGCGCCTGCACGACGTGTTTCACAATGGCCAGGCCGAGGCCCGTCCCGCCCAATTTCCTGCTTCTCGCTTTGTCCACCCGGTAGAACCGCTCAAAGAGCCGGGGGAGATGTTCTTTTGTGATGCCGGGGCCTTGGTCCCGGACGTCCACGACGATCTCGCCGCCCTGCACTGCGGCGCGCACATGGACCGTTCCCCCGCCTTCGCTGTATTTGACGGCGTTGTCGAGGAGGTTCACCACGGCCTGTTCCAGCAGCGGGGCATTGATGTTCGCCGCAAGCTCTTCCGGACATTGGAGCTCCACACGAATCCCTTTTTGCTCCGCCAAGGTGTTGCACACCTCAATGGCCGTTTCCAATCGGGGCCGAAGTCTCTCCTCGACCAAACGGATTCTTCGCTCTTCTTCGTCCTGCTCGATGCTCGAAAGCCGCAACAGATCCTCGATAATGGCTTCCAGGCGGTCCACATGCTTCGACACGATGCCCAGAAACCGGCCGCGGCCTTCATTGTCGCATGCGCTCCCCTGTTCCAGTGTTTCCACGGCGGCCTTGATTGCTGTAAGCGGGGTCCGGATCTCGTGGGAAACATTGGCCACGAATTCGCGTCGAATGCCTTCCAGCCTTCTGAGCTGCGTCACGTCATTCACCACCAGAAGCGCCCCCAGCAGGCTGCCTTTCGGAGCCCTCAGAAGCGTTCCATGGGCGTATAGCACACGACCGCCTTCCGAGGAGACGGCAATCTCCCCTTCCACCGGACTCTCCCCGGAAAGCGTTTCGAATACGAAGTTCTGGAACTCCGTGTTCCGAATCACTTCGTGGATACTTCTCCCCTCGACTTTCATTGTTCCGCAGCCGAAAATCTCGGACCCCGCCGGATTCATCCGGAGGATGCGACCCTCTCTGTCCACGGCAACGACCCCCTCCACCATGCTGGTCAAGACGGCTTCCATTTCGTTCCTCTGCCGCAGGACTGTTTCAACGCGGTCCTGGAGTTCCGAAGCCATCCGGCTCATGGCATCAGACAGGCCGGCGATTTCTTTGGACCGGGTCGGCGGAGGCCTGGAGTGCACCCGGCCCCGGGCAACGGACTCCGCCCAGTCCTTGAGCTGGGAAAGGGGATGAGCGATCCCCCTGGCGACTCCGGCGCTCAAGATGCCTGCAAGCAGGGCGATCGCCAAACCGGCCAGGACCACCCTCATTTGAACCTTTCGAATCGCTTCGTCAATTATGGAGATAGGGATGGAAGCACGAATCACAGCGGCTGTAGAGCCTCCGAGGGAGATCGGCAGGGCCACGTACATCAATTTGTTCCCCAGTGTTCGGCTGGTTCTCAC
>CAYVUX010000555.1:0-2606 GCA_964455075.1 uncultured Desulfobacteraceae bacterium
TCCGACCCAAATCTGAGCGTCAATTCTGTGAAATTATTTTTGAGTGAGCCCTTAATCCTCAAAATACTGCGTTGTATTCCTTCAGTTAATGTTCTCGGCCGAGAGCTCGAGGCCGAACGGCCCCTGCCCCGCCTTGACCTCAAGACAAAACGGCGCATTTTTCAAAGTTTTCGAAATAGAAGCACCGATTTGCCGAGCCCCCGGTCTATGCACGCGGTTCGGCTCTCATTTCCACGACCACATGACCCCAGCCCCCGCACATCGGACCGACATCGAAACATCCCGTGCGATGGAACATGACTTCATTGGGCTCACGACCGTTCATGAAGTTCTCGAAGAAGGCATTGATCAGGACTGTGATGTTGGGCATCAGGAAAGCGCAGATCCTTTCCGGGGATTCTCTGGAGAGGAGGTTGCCTGCGGAGTCGAACAGGATGCGCTGCCCCAGGGTATGACCGGAGTGGCATCCTCTGGACTCAACGACCTCGGCCACCAGCCTGTAACGGGAGGCCGCGAGCGCGTTTTCAAAGAGCTTTTGGTATTTGGGGTTTTCCAGGATCTGCCGGAATTCGTTCTCGGGAAGGTTCAGCCGTTTCCTGAGAACTTCAACGAATGCATTCTTGTCCATCTCGGTCCATCTCCTCTCTTTGGTCGTCAGGCCGGGTGCCTCCCTGCCCAGATCCTGGAAAAACATCCCGCGGATTGGGAATGGCTTCCTTTCTCCCCGGACCCCGTTACGTCTGCCGGAGAATATTATTCGAGGCCAAAGCCTCTTCTTCAGAAATCCTTCTGCCCCTGCTGTAGGAGCGGGCCCGCCCGCGAAGCATCCTGCCCCGGGACAACCTGACGCATCGGAGACCGGAGGTTGGGAAGCCGGGGATCCGCTCACGGGGTGGAAAGACAGGCATCCGTTAGGGGGCGAAAAAAGAAGGGGGTTTTTCAAAGGTCCCGCTATTCGGGCTTGTCCTTGCCCTCCTTCTTCTTGAGCTTTTTTTGCTTGCGTTTGCTCATTTCCTTGGACTCTTCCGCTTCCCTCTCAGCCCTCTTTTTCTTCTTGTCCTCTTTGGGAACTGCGGCCTTTTCGCTTTTGGTCTTGGCCATTTCTTCGTTTTTCTTTTCCAGGGCCTTGATTGCCCTTATCCTGGCCTCGGTTTCTCTGAGCTTTGCCCGCAATTCCCGGACCTTGGCATCTCCGGACACGCCGGCCTGATCCGCCCCCTTCTCGGCAAGAGCAGCCAGCCGCTCGTTGAGCTTGCTCTGCCAGTAACTCTTCTGTTCGAGTCTTGATGCTTTGCTTTTGGAAGGCATGGTGCACCCCTTTCTCCATCTTTGCGTTTCTTGCCACCGGAAACGGCACCCGCGTCACGCCTGAGGGAGGCCCCTGTTGCGCTTGGGGAGTTTTTTATTTATGCTGGTTTTTCTTACCAGGAAATCCATGAAGAATAAATACCAAAACTGAGCAAAGGCGCTGAGAATTCAACCGGTCCGTCCGATTTATCGCCCTGTGACTCTGCTGCCTGCGTTCAGGATGGCGCCCGACGTCCGCCGCAATAGCGGGCAACGAGTTGCGGAAGCGTTCAGCTGGATTCAGGACGGACCAGGCAGGATGGCCTATGGCTTTGTCCCATCCCTGGCTCCAAGGACTCGTTGACTGGCGGGCCCGGGAGCGCCCCATTGAATGGCAAGAGCTTTTCCCGGGCCGAGACGGATTGGTGGTTGAAATCGGGTGCGGCTACGGAGACTTTCTTGCAAAAAAAGCGGCGGAGGACCCCCGGAGGGCGTTTGTGGGGCTGGACCAGGAATGGATTGCGATTCGAAGGGCTCTCAGGAAGATCAGTGCCGCGGGGCTGAAGAATGCGGGAGTGTTGAAGGCGGATGGCGGGGTGGCCCTCGAGAGGCTGTTTTCGCCAAGGTCCATCGAGAGTGCCTACTCTCTGTTCCCCTGTCCATGGCCAAAAAGGCGTCATGTCAAGCACCGGCTTTTCTCCCATGACTTTTTGAGGCTCCTGAACAGCCGGATGAAGGACGGAAGACGGTTTACGGTCGTAACGGACCACGCGGGATTTCTCTCCTGGATATTGGACCAGCTTCCCGGAGCGGGCTTCGAAGTCCGGGTGACGCCGATATACCCTTCATTCTCGACAAAATACGAAAAGAAATGGCGCCGGCTCGGCAAGGTTGAATTCCATGAAATCCGGATGACCAAACGCCGGCATATCCCGGTTCCGGTTAAGGAGGACGCTACGTTGAGAGCGCATCGGGTGAAACAACTTAATCCGGACGGCCTTGGCCTGTCCGGCTGCGGCGGTGAGGTGGTGGTCAACTTCAAGGAGCTGCTTTACGACTCCCGCAGGCGGAAAGGGATGGTTCGTTGCGTGGTGAGTGAAGGAAACCTTCTGCAGGGTTTCTGGATCGAGTTCGTCAAGCGGGAACAGGATTGGCTTATCCGGCCGGCGAAGGGATGCGCATTGATCCCCACCCAGGGCGTGCAATCGGCTTTGGACCTTGTGAGGGAAGCAGCCCTGCAAGACCTTTGAAAAACACCCCTTTTCTTCTTTGCACCCCAAGGAGTGCTGAGGCCCCACCCTTCGGGCGGGTCCCCGGTT
>CAYVUX010000556.1:0-263 GCA_964455075.1 uncultured Desulfobacteraceae bacterium
GACCCGGCACTGGCCGCCGGCTTGGCGGAACTGGCGGGCGCTGAGGGGATCATCTGCCACGTTCGGGAGGACAGGCGGCACATTCAGGACCGGGATCTCCGGGTACTCCGGCAGACCGTCAAGACCAAGCTCAACCTGGAGATGGCCGCCACGGAGGAGATGGCGGGTATCGCCCTTTCCACGGGCCCTGATTTGGTGACACTGGTTCCCGAAAAGCGGCAGGAACTCACCACCGAGGGCGGCCTGGATGTGAGGGCCCGCCC
>CAYVUX010000556.1:273-2604 GCA_964455075.1 uncultured Desulfobacteraceae bacterium
GAACACTACCGGGGAATTACGCAACGCCTGAAGGAACAAGGGATTCAGGTAAGTTTCTTTGTGGATCCGGACGAGGAGCAAATCACCTCCGCCCATCGGTGCGGAGCGGACATCGTGGAGATTCACACGGGCCACTACGCCGAGGCCAAAACCGAAAAAGAGGCCGTGGCCCAGTTCGGACGCATCCTCCGGGCCGCCCGGGCAGTGGAGAGGCTGAATATGGGCATCAGCGCCGGTCATGGTCTAAACTACTCGAATATCAAGCGCTTCAAAGCCCTAGGCCGGGTCGAGGAGTACAGCATCGGACACAGCATTGTAGCCAGGGCCGTTCTGGTAGGCTTCGAGAGGGCCGTACGCGAGATGATCGAGCTCGTCAAGCACTTCTAGTCATGGTTTACGGGATCGGAGTGGATCTGGTTCAGATCGTCCGGATGGAGAGAGCGATCCGGAAGTGGGGCGAGCGCTTCATCGTGAGGGTCTTTACCTCCGAGGAAGCCCGCATCTGCCAAGACAGGGCGACTCCGCCCGCGGCATTCGCGTTGCGGTTCGCGGCAAAGGAAGCGTTTTCCAAGGCCATGGGCCTGGGGATGAAAAGGGGACTCAAATGGCGCGAGATCGAGGTGTTCAATGATTCCCGCGGAAAACCGGGCCTGCGTCTCCACGGATCAAGCCTCAAAATCTGCAACGAAAAGGGAATCACGGGCATCCACCTGAGCCTTTCCGACGAAAGAGACTACGGCGTTGCCATGGTCGTCCTGGAGAAAGGCTGAGGCCGCTCTGGAAGGAGACCTGCGATGTGGACAGCCAGCGATATCATGACCACGGACGTGATTACGGTGAAAGAGGAAACCAGCATAAAAGAGCTCGCACGCAAGCTCTATGAAAACCACATAAACGGAGTTCCCGTGGTGGATGACGACAACCGACTCATCGGGATCATTTGTGAAAGCGACCTGATACGAAAAAACAGAAAACTTCACATCCCGACCGTGGTCGCGCTTTTCGACTGGGTGCTCTACTTGGAGCGGCCGAGCTCCATCAAAAAGGAAATCAATGCCATCAGCGCGGCCACGGTGAAAGAACTCTACACGAAAGACGTCGTCACGGTGACTGAAAAGACTCCGGTGGATGAAATCGCGACGTTGATGACCCAGAAGAAGATCTATACGATCCCGGTCATGGACGGGGACCGCCTCGTAGGCATCATCGGCAAAGCGGATGTCCTATGGACCCTGGTGTCATAAGGGAAGGCCCGGCCGTTTTTCGCCTCAGCTCACCCGAGAAAACCATCGAACTGGGCAGGAAGCTCGGCGCATTGCTTCAAGGAGGCGACGTCCTTGCCCTGGTGGGAGAATTGGGGAGCGGAAAGACGTGGTTCGCCAAGGGGGTCGCCCTCGGGTTGGGGGTATCCGAAAACACGGTTGTCACCAGTCCATCGTTTTCTCTGGTCAATGAGTACGAGGGACGATGCATTTTCTTCCACATGGACGCCTACCGGCTGGACCGCCTGTCGGACTTCGTCGACGCCGGCCTGGAAGAATACTTGTACGGAGAAGCCGTGGCGGCCCTCGAATGGGCGGATCGGTGGCCGGAGATCCTGCCCCCCTGGACGATCCACGTCCGGTTGGATATAATGGAGGATCTCTCCCGCCGGGTCACCATTTCCGGGAGTCACGGAAGGGCTTTGGCCGTAATGCGGGAGCTCAAAACCATGGACGGACAGGGAGAGGAGGACGAGGCCCGGACCTAGCTTTTCCGAGAGCCGGTCCAACGACCTGGTTTTCCAACACAACACGGAGTTTCTGAAAGGTTCGCAAATGGCACTCATCGTTCAAAAGTACGGGGGGACTTCTGTAGGCAGCATTGAGAAAATCCGGTCCGTGGCGAAAAAGGCCATTGAAGCGCAAAAGCGCGGACATCAGCTGGTGGTCGTCCTCTCCGCCATGGCCGGGCAGACAGACAGGCTGATTCAGTTGGCCGAGGAAATGACGGAAGAACCGGACCCGCGGGAACTCGACGTGCTCCTGTCCACGGGAGAGCAGGTGAGCGTAGCCCTTTTTGCGATGGCCGTCAAATCCATGGGGCATGACGCGACATCCCTCCTGGGATTTCAGGCGGCCATTCATACGAACCATCTCTATGGCAAGGCCCGGATTCACGATATCGACACCGAACGCATCACCAGTGAGCTGGCCAAAGGCCGCATTGTCGCGGTAGCCGGCTTCCAGAGGCTTGACGAACACGGAGACATTACCACCCTGGGGCGGGGCGGATCCGATACCACGGCCGTGGCGCTGGCCGCATCCCTGAAGGCGGGCGTGTGCGAGATTT
>CAYVUX010000557.1:0-2604 GCA_964455075.1 uncultured Desulfobacteraceae bacterium
GTCCAGGCGAAATGAAAGCAGGAGAGTACGGGATCGGCCGCCTGCCGGCGCTCCCCGTCCGAGGGGTCCGGGCTGAAGACGTTGCGTGCCGCGGCCCGCGCGGGGGATCGAGTGCTTTACGAAAAAGCGATGTGGGTTCCAAAAAAACTTATGCATACGGATATATGCCCGCTCGTTTTGGGTGAGGCCTTTGAGAAACGCCCTTTCCTGTTCGCACCCTGAAGGCCGCTCAGCTGGATGGTTCGCGGGCAAGCCCGCTCCTGCAGATATTCTTCCTAACCCCCGGCGTAAGCGGCTTCAGCCGCGAATAACAGGACTATAGCAAGCTGTCCGTTTAATGTGCAAGGACTATCAGGACGGAAGAGTGCTTTGCATCTCTTGAACAGCCATTCTTTTCCCCATAACGCCCCATGCCCGGCGAGGTTCGCAACCGTCCTTTCGAAGCAAAGCGGTGAAGAAGCGGAGATACTGCCGGATTACGCCAATACCGTCGAACGTTGCACCCGCATGTAGAAGAAGGGAGCGCGCGGATGCGGCTTTATAGCTTTTGATTGCGTATCCCGCGACAGAGGGCTTGCCGGGCAATAAAGACGCTTTGCGCTCGCCCTTCGCTGATCTTTGCCTTCATGGAAGCATTCTCCGAAAGGTGAATGGTGCCGCGTATCAAAAGGGATTCAAAGAAGTGAAACAGAACAGTATTCGCGGCTCAAGCCGCTCCTACAGAAAACCCTTCTGATGCTCCTGCAGGATCGGACTCGCCCGTGAACCATCCGTACCAGGACAGCCGTGCGGACAGCGTGTAGGAAAAGGCGAACGCTGGTAAAAGGTAGAAAACTCCTCAATGCCGCTTCCGCACTCCTCGTTTTATCCGCAAGCGGATGCTTTCCAGGAGCTTTTCCCTGTCCAGGGGTTTCTCGAAGTATTCGTCGACCGGGAAATACTCATTGTCTCCCCAGCGGCTCAGGTGCACGTCCAGTTCATCCCCGATGCCGGAGACGCCGATGATGGGAATGTGCCGGAGTTCCGAGTTCAACCGCAAACGCTTGCATATCTCCAGTCCCGAGAAGAGGTTCTCCATCATCACGTCCAGCACGATCACGTCGGGTCGATCCTGTTCTGCGAGCTCCAAGCCCTCTTTGCCGTTCCTTGCAGCGATCGTCTCAAAGCCGTTCCTCCTCAAAAAGGTCTCGGTGGCAAATACAAAATCCGGATTGTCATCCACGATTAAAACTTTGCCGGGTTCTTTCATTTTTTCCTCCTCACCCTGTGCGGGTTTTTGCTTGCGGTTAACCCGGCAGGCAGAACCCGAGGATCACGCGAAACACGGTCCCCCCTCCGGGGTCGCTTTTCACCTCTATTCGGCCCCGGTGCTCCTTCACCACCTTGTCGACCACCATGAGTCCCAACCCGGTGCCGTCTGCGCCCTTGGTGCTGTAAAACTCCTGGAACATGCATCTGCGGGTCTCCTCGTCCATGCCGACCCCGTTGTCCGCCACCTCCAGGGCGAGGTGCGACCGGTCGTAGCGCTTGGCCCGCACGGCGACCCGGTGGCCGGTCTTGGTCTTGTCCTGCTGGCAGGCTTCCAGCGCATTCCAGATCAGATTGCTCAAGACCCTTCGGATGCCCGAAGGGTCCATGTAGGCAAAGGGCAATGCATCCTCCACTTCGCATTCCAGACTTACATCCATACACACCGCCTGCTGCCGGAAAAGCTCCACCACGTCGGCGACGATCTCTCCGGGTGCAACCCGCTCGAGGCCCACTCTCTGCTTCTTGCAGGCATAGAGAATGTTCTCGGTAATCCGCGAAATGTCCGCCACATTGCGTTTGACAATATCCCAGCCTCTTGAAGCCAGCGCCATGTCCCGGTCCTTCAGGCCCTCATCCACCACGTAGGCCCCGCCCTGAAGCCCCTCGAGCGTGTTCTTGATGTCATGGGAAATCAATGCAACGGACTCACCCAGGCGCTGGAGTTCCTTCTGCATTTCCGCGACCTTGGTGATGTTGATGGACATTTCGATCACGGCCTCGACGCCACCGAAGTCGTTGATGACCGGTGAGGCATACACGACCATTTGAGCCTCTTTGCCGTTGGACAAAAAAACCCGCTCGTGGCTGATGTGAACCTGTTTGTCCTCAAAAGACTTCTGTACGGGGCAAGATTCGCACTTCTCCGCCCGGCCCTTGTATACCCGGTAGCAGGGCTTCCCCAGGCCGTCCCCGAAATCTTCCCTGAAATTCCGATTGGTAAACAAGAGCCGAAGCGAAGGATCCTGAATGGAAATGTAGCATGGCAGGAGATCAACGAGCCCCTCATAAGAAAGTCCGCATCCCAAATCTACCTGGTCCAGACCCAAAGGCTGAAGCGTCGATCGCTCTCTTGTCGACATTCCCGCACCTCTCAATGACTTCCGTATCTCTGTTGTTAAGGCTATCTCTGTCCGAGGGCATCACGCCCCTCTCAGAAAGATGTCCTCTCATTGACAGATATACCACAGCGTGGTATATCTGTCAATGTGCTGAATCGAATTTTTTTGGTTCTTCCGGGAAATGGGTACCTCTTAGGGCTCACTCAAAAATAAATTCACAGAATTGACGCTCAGA
>CAYVUX010000558.1:0-2556 GCA_964455075.1 uncultured Desulfobacteraceae bacterium
AAAAGGGACGAGACCGAACGACGTGTCGTCCCGGCCCACCCCGCAGTCCACCACAGACGCCGCTGAAAGAGGCGCCCAAGGTGTGAAGGCGTCTCCTCTGCGGACCCACGAGCTTCCCGCGGCTCTTCGGGAAGAGGCTTCCAGGCTTGAAATCAACATTCATGCCTACTACGATGACCCCTCAAAGTGCCTGGTCTTTATCAACATGGAACCGTACCGGGAGGGGGACCGTATTGGAGAAGACGGTCCCCTGATCGAACGCATTACACCGAAAGGGGTCATTGTGGGTTACGGCTCCACCCGGGCATTGCTTGAAATCGGAGGCCGATGAAACCGCGGCCTTACGCGAATACTGCAGAAAGCGACCGGATATCATGAATACACCCGGAAACCGTGGCGCCCGTTTGCCCGAGGACGTTTTTCTTCTGGATAAAGCAAGATCCTTTGGTGCGTCGGACGCCGTCTTCGTGTCTGCGGACATGATTTCCGTGGAAGACAGAATCATTTCATTCTGCCGGCCGCCCCAATGCGAAGGCTACGGCCGGAGCATATACTGCCCACCCCATGCCATGAAACCTGCGGAGGCGAGAAGCTGGATATCCGAGTTCCGAAGAGGCATCCTCTTCAAGTTGGATGTGCCGATTGCCGAACTGATGACCGGAGAAAGGTTCTCCTTCTTCAGAAAGATTTTTGAAATCAGTGCGGATCTGGAAGAGTTGTGCAAGGCTCATGGGCATGTTCGTTCCAAGAGCCTTGCCGCCGGGTCTTGCAAACCGGTCTTCTGCGAAGACAACCCTTGCCGGGCGTTGGAACCCAAAGGAACATGCCGTTTCCCTCGGCTGGCGCGGCCCTCCATGGAGGCCGTCGGGATCAACGTTTTCGACCTTGCGGAAAAAGTCGGCTGGGAGATGCACCCGATCACCAGGAATACACGAGAGGGAAAAGTCGCCCGGGGCCTCCTGGCGGGCCTGACGCTCTTGGGCTGAGATCTTTTGCAGATTCGGCCGAGATTTCCGGCCGCCGTTCTTATTCCAGGCCGGCAAGATCATACTTGAATACACGACCGGGCTCGACACATGGCATAAAGCATGGGTGCCTTGCAAAATCTTTCGGTCCGGCTGTTGCGGAACTTTTTGAATTCATTGCGGGAGATGCATATAAAATGGACTACAAGCTTTTGTTTACAACCTTCGGAATGATATTTCTTGCGGAGCTGGGTGACAAAACACAGCTCGCTGCATTCGCCTTTGCTGCGGAAGCCAAGTCGAGGCTGGCCGTCTTCCTCGGTTCCGCCGGAGCGCTGGTTCTCAGCTCGCTCTTGGCTGTCCTTCTCGGATCTATCGTGAGCCGGGTAGTCCCCGCCAACCTCATTCGCCTCGGGGCCGGGGGCTTGTTTGTGCTTTTGGGATTGTGGATGATTTTGTTTCAGGGGAAATAGACCATGCAGGAAAAAAAAGGTTCTCTGTTATGGGCCGTCAATGTGTGTTCGGCCGTTATTCTGCTCGTTTTGGCCGTGACAGGATTGGCAAACTGGCTCATCCTCCCGAAAGGCCGCGTGGCTGCTGGTTTTCTCGTTTCCGTAAGGCGCTTCTTCATGGAAGTCCATGTGTGGTCGGCGTTGGCGTTCCTGGCGTGCATCGGGGTACACGTCTCGCTTCATGCCTCCTATGTGAAGGCCCGTCTTAAAAGAATGGGCATTGGAAAATCCCGGGCATTAAAGGAATAGGGGTTTTCTTTTTTGGAACGTCGCCTCCTGCGTGTCTTCCGTACAGGATAGGCTCCCCCACCCCAACCTCTCGCCCTGGAAATACACTACCGGGCGTCGCAAAATACATTCTTTTCCTCATTGCCAGAGACTTGGGGGTCATTTAAAATACCCAGACTATCCGGACACCTTAGGGACTGGTGGAAAAGGCTATCGGAAAGGAGATCCACTCCGACCGAAAACTGCCCGGGGCGAAGTGATGAACCGGAGAGAACAAGGTCTCCCGCGGGATGTCTTGTGAAGGAACCCCAGGAGAAGGAGATCCCCAGAAAGGGTTGACCAAAGAAATATGAACGAGTTCGAAGAGATTTATGACGTGATGATTCTAGGGTCCGGTCCGGCCGGCCTTCAGGCGGCCATCCATGCGTCCAGAAGAAAGGTCTCGGTGGTCATCCTGGGAAGAGAGCATAAAAGCAGCGCCTACGGCGTCCATGTCGAAAACTACTGCTGCATAAGCGGCGCCACCGGGCAGGAACTTATCTCGGAGGGACGGCGGAATGCCCGGGATTCGGGGGCCCTGTTCGTGGATGAGGACGTCATCGAGCTCGGCAGGGACGGGGAGCTTTTCCAGGCTCACACGGAGAGCGGCGGTACAATCAGGAGCAGAGCCGTCATTCTTGCCATGGGGGTATCGCGGAAGAAAGTGGGCGTCCCGGGAGAAAAGGAATTCGTGGGAAAAGGTTTGAGCTACTGCGTGGACTGTGATGCCGCGTTTTACAGGGGGGAGCCGGTGGCCGTGGTGGGCTGTGAGAGCGCCGCGGTGTCGGGGGCGCTGACGCTTCTCTTTTACA
>CAYVUX010000559.1:0-2543 GCA_964455075.1 uncultured Desulfobacteraceae bacterium
GATGGCCTGGACGGTTACGGAGGCCCCCCGGTCCGAAAGGGCCGCCGCCACGGCTTCCCGCAGGACCGCGGAGAACGGCAAATTGATCTTGGTCTCCCGTTCCCAGAAATTATTCTCGCTCACCTGTACCGCGGCTCCGGCCAGGTAGGCCTTGCGATCCAGGTCGGCCGCGAGCTCGCGCGCCACAGTCTCCAGGGCCGACCCTGCTTGCAATTCGGAGCTCCAGGCCGAAGGCGGATCCCACACACCCGCTCCGCAAATCGCCGCCAGCAGAATCACCACGCACAGAACCGCCCTGTTCCCTGCCCGGGGCTCAACGGATTCGCTGGACAGACCCGCTCTCAGCACTTGTCACTCCTCTTCTGTTTCTCTGCTCCATTCCTCCGATCGGGGATGGACCCTTCTCCTACTCGAACCCGGAGGAATGCCCGCTCTTCTGTTGCGGAGCCCGGTAGGGATCGTGCCTTCCCTCGAACTCCCGGTCGCGGAGCCGCTCCCGGTCCAGGACAAACTGCACCTCCCGGCTGGTGGCGTCCCCGGGGCGGATGCCCATGAGCAAATTCACCTCCCCTGCAGTGTACCGATAGGGAACGCCCCGTATCCACACCTCGCCTCCTGCATCCAGGACATCGTTGACGGCCTTCATGACATTGGCCTGGAGTCGAAAGGGTTCCGTGTCTTCGATCCGGACCCGCCAGGTCGAATAGCTGGCCTGGGGATTGTCCGGGACGATGCGGGAGCCGTAGCGCTTGGCTTCCACGACCCCCGGCGCGGTGCTGAGGACCTTTCCAAAGACTTCGGCCGCTTCATACTCCGTCGCCCCGTCAAGGCGCACGTTGACCAAATCCTCCAGGCTGCGCGACCTGCGCTCCAAGAAGCCCCCCTCGTCGGTCTCTCCGTGATGCCCATGTCCGCGGCCCCCGGGTTCGGCGACCGCACCGTAGCGTCGGTCGCGCCACGCCGTGAGCGTGCGGCCCACCACATCGCCCGCTTCCTTTTCCGCTTCGGCGATCGCGTCGGCGCAGTGGTTCTCCGTCATGGCAAACCCCTTGGATACGCCGGCTCCCAGGTCCCTCCCGGCACTGTCATAGCCCTCTCCGTCCACCCGCGCGGAGGCCGTACAGAGTCCGCCTGCCCCGCGGGAGACGCGAACGTGGAGCCACACCATGTAGGCCGCATCCGTTCCGTATTTTCTGCACATCTCCATGGCGGCCAGGGGAGAGTCTTCCCGCGCCCGTGCCATGATGCGGTTGTATTCCCTTTCGGCCTTTTCCCGGGCAAAGGGGTTGATCACCTCAAAGCCGTGGCGCACCAGATGGTTGTTGATAAATCGCATGATGCGGCGATAATGCCGGGACGCGCCGCCGCCCCGGTCCGCATCCACGCCCTCTTCCGTATAGAAAGGAAGGACCACGATTCGCGTGTGCCCATAGGGTCCTGCAGCCTCGTCGTGCACGGCGCTCCGACCCGCGCACCCTCCGCTCACGGAAAGAAGCATCAAAAATCCCAGCATCGCGGATACGACAAAGATTCCCTGTTTCATGATTTTCCTCCCTGAGACCGAGGCCTTATCGTCCTCGGTCCTGAGAATGCGGGAACAGCGCCGAACGGCCGGGCGTTATCCCCCAGCATCCTGAAGTCCATTCTAATCGAAGCCCTTGGACTTGTAGGGATCATGCCGGCCTTCGAATTCCCGGTCCCGCGCCCTTTCGCGGTCGATTACGAACTGCACTTCGCGGCTCGTGGCATCTCCTGGCCGAATCCCTTTGAGAAGATCCAGCTCGCCGGCCGTGTAGCGATAGGGCACCCCTTTGAGATGGATCGTGCCTCCGGCGTCAAGCACATCATCGATCATCTTCATCACATTGGCCTGGAGGCGAAAGGGGTCCGTGCCCTCGGTTTTCACTCTCCAGAGCATAAAGGAGGCATCCGGATTGTTCGGGACGATCCGCGAAGTGTAGCGCTTGGCTTCGGTGACCCCGGTTACGGTATTCAGGACCTTGCCGAAGACCTCGGTCAGTTCGTACTCCGTGGCGCCGTCCAGCCGAACGTTGAGGAGGTCCTCATACGCCGCTGCGCGTCTTTGGAGCACGCCGCCTTCTTCGCCGGAACCGGACGCTGCGGGCGCTCCGCCCGGACCCTCTGTGGATACCACAGGCGCGCTTTGGCGCCTTCCGCTCCAGCGGGTCAGGGTGCGGCCCACCAGGTCCCCCACCTCTTTTTCTACTTCCGCAATGGCGTCGTCGCGCGTGCCCTCGGTCCTGTAGAAGGATTTGGACAATCCGGCTCCCAAATCCCTCCCGGCGCTGTCATAGGCCTCGCCGTCCACCCTGGCGTGGGCCTTGTACAGGTTGTGTTCCACCGGTTTTACCCGCACATTGAGCCAGACGATGTAGGCCACGTCCACCCCGTATTTCTTGCACATCTCGAGGGCCGCCAACGGCGAATCTTCCCGGGCCCTTTTCATCGCCCGGTTGTACTCCCGTTCGCCGGCGTCTTTGGCAAAGGGGTTGATGACTTCAAACCCGTGACGCACCAGCTGG
>CAYVUX010000560.1:0-2533 GCA_964455075.1 uncultured Desulfobacteraceae bacterium
GATGGCCCGAAGCTGAGATGGGAAAATGGGAAGTTATTTTTGAGTGTGCCCTAAGCATCCAGGACGGTATCCGTTTTGGGAATGGACACGCAAGGCAGTATCCAGTCTTCCCCGATCTCCTCTTCATCGAGTCCCTCGGTCTCTTCCATGTGAACCTCCCCGGAGAGCAGCTTCGTCTTGCACGTGCCGCAGAATCCCTGCCTGCACTCGCTGTCGATTTCCACCCCGTTTTCTTCGGCCAGATCCAGGATGCTGTCGAAGCCTTCATCCCATTCAACGGTTTTTCCGGACTTCTTGAATTCCACCTTCAGACCCATGATTCGCCTCCTTGAGCAAAGTTTCCAAGATGTTCTTGGTCCTTCGGTTTCTCAAATAGAACTCGATAAGAGCACCCACCAAAAAAGCCACCAGGAAGACCATGATAAAAAAGTGGCCCCACGACATTCCCATAATCCCCTGCGCGTCTTCCCGGTACTTGGGCGAGATCTTCATTTCTTCTTTGAACCATTGGAGGTCCACGGAATCCTCTTCTTCTTGCGCCCATGCAGGGGTTTGGAGGGCGAGCATCTCTCCTGCGTTGAAAAGTCGGGGGCCCTTCCAAGCCGTTTCGGCAAAAAGAAAACACCCGAGGCCGGCGTATGCCGCCAATAAGATGAAAATCCCGATTGAACGTCTTATTTTCCCGGGTCGGTGTATAGTAGATCTTCTATCCGTCTTTCTTGACAATGTCATCGTTTGCCCGGCGGAGATTCCCCCGGCCCTCGGAGGCTTACCCTACGAAGACAGAGGCGAATCCTGGTTTGCCGGCCCTTCCATGAAGCCTTTTGACTGGGGAGCCCCGTCAAAGGCTTTGATTTCAAACGGGCAGGCGAACGGAAAATATCGTCCCCTTCCCGGTCCGGGGGCGGAAAGAAAGCTTCCCTCCATGGGCCTCCACGATTTTCCGGGAAATCGGAAGGCCCAGGCCGGTCCCGTCTTTTTTGGTGGTGTAGAACGGCTCGAAGATCTCCTGTTCGTGTTCGGCCGGTATGCCGGAGCCGCGGTCCTCCACCTCCACCACGGCCCAAGGACCGTCCCGGAAGGTGCGTATGTTCACCGTCCCTTTTGAAGGAGACTCTTGAAAGGCATTGGCCAGGAGGTTTGACAACACCTGCTTCAGGCGATCGGCGTCGATCTCGATGGTGCCGACCTTTCCAAGTCCCACCTCGAGTTCGACATGATGCTTTTTGGCCAGGGGCTCGGAGACGATCGTAGATTCACGAACCACTTCATTCAAATCGACTTCTTCAAGATCGAGTTGAGGCGGTCTTCCGAAATCGAGCATCTCCCGGACCAGGGATTCGAGATAGGAGGTTTCCCGGAGGACCAACTCCAGCTTCTTTCGGTTCGGGTCGTCTCTTTTCAGATTCCTTGCCACCTGATTTGCAAATCCACCGATGGCCATGAGGGGGTTCTTCATGTCATGCGCGACCTCCGAGACCGTCTTGCCGACGGCGGCAAGGCTCCTGGCCTTCAGGAGGTCCCGGCTTCTTTTCCTTTCCCTTTCCACCAGCCAACCCGTCGCAAGCGCAACCACGAGATAAAGACCCCCTTCCAGCAGGCGGTCGAAGTCTTTGACAGACAAGCCCTCCCATGCGAGGATTACATAAGGAACGTAGAGAACAAAAACCGCAGCAAAGACCGAGATGCTTCCCTTCATCCCGAACCAGAAGCTCCCCAGGAGAAGCGGGAAATAGAAGAGCATTCGATAAAACGCGTGGTGGTAGTGTTTTTCCTCCAGTGTCAGGTAATGAAGGCACAGGATCAAGGCGATCATCAACGCGAGCGCAGCGATTTTCAGCCATTTTCGGTTTCCGTTCATGACCGGTCTGCTTTACTCTCTTCCTGTCCTTCCCCGGCAGGGTTGTCTCCATTCGGCGGCCTTGCTTGAGGGGCCGGGAAAATCCCGGCCCCCTTTTTGGTTGCCTCCTGCGGTTTTGGATTCGTGCATTTCCACGAAAAAGCTCGAGATCGATTGGAAGCTTCGAAGTCCTCCGGATCTTCCGCAAGCAAGAGACCCGGCCCGGCTCCCCATGGCGCCTGGCTGTCTCGTTTCAAGCGATTTCAGGTTTCCGCCGATGCTGTCGGGAAATCCGCACCTCTACGCTGTAGGGAGACTTGAGATCTTGGCTCAGTCGAAAAGCCCGGGATCACAAACCCTCTGCCCCTGCGCGCTTCCAAGAGCCTCCAATAAGGCAGGGGTCCGCCGGGCTCCTAGTACGCGGAACGGATCCAGCCCGTGTTCTTGTCCACAATCACCTTGTCCACCAGGGAGCCGTCCTTGGTGACGATCTCGGCCTCGAAACCCGGTCCTTTCTCTTTGACGTCTCCTACTTTCAGGTTGGGATTCCGACTGGATTCGATGTAGTTTTTTACGATCTCTTTGGCCTTGTTCTTGTCCAGGGGCTCCTGTGACTGCCGGGGCTGGTTGTAGCCGGGGCCGTATTGGGGTCCCTGACCTTGGCCCCAGCCCCAACCGCGGTGATGCATTCCC
>CAYVUX010000561.1:0-2533 GCA_964455075.1 uncultured Desulfobacteraceae bacterium
AGAAAAGGAGCGTGAACCTCTCCGAGGCCAGGGTCATCGTCGCGGGAGGCCGCGGGGTGGGGAATCAAGAGGGATTCGAGGTCCTCAGGGAGCTCGCTTCGGCCCTGGGCGGGGAAATCGCCGGAACTCGGGTCGCGGTGGAGGAAGGCTGGATCTCCTCAGATCATCAGGTAGGACAGACGGGGCAGTCCGTAAGGCCGGAGCTCTATATCGCCTGCGGAATTTCCGGCGCCATTCAGCACCGCGCCGGCATGATGGATTCACGCTACATCGTGGCGGTCAACAGGGATCCAAGGGCCCCCATTTTCCAGGTGGCGGACTGGGGCATTGTGGGAGACCTTCACGATGTGGTCCCCCGGATGATTGAGCAGATCAAGAGCGCCTGAGAAGCGCCAAGAAGAAAAGCGGCTGGAGGAACACATGATCAGGGCGAACGCAGAGGAATTGATCAGGAAGACCACAGCGCGATTCGTGGACAACGAAGTCATCCCACAGGCCCAGGAACTGGATGAGAGGGGAGAGTTCCCCATGGAGCTTTTCCAAGAAATCGGAAAGATGGGGGTTTTCGAAATCCGGTACCCCAGGAGCGGAGGCGGTGCGGGCGGCACCACGACCCAGTTCTGCATTGTCTGCGAGGAACTGGCGAGGGGTTTGATGAGCCTTGCCGCCATCACGGCCATGCAGTGCCTCATGGGTACCAACTTCCTTTTCCATTACGGCACGGATGAGATGCGGGAGAAGTATTTCTTTCCCGCTATGCGGGGAGAGAAGGTGGCCTGCTTCTGCCTTACGGAGCCCGAGGCGGGCTCCGATCTGGGAAACGTCTCCACGCTGGCCCGGAAGACGGACACCGAAATCTTGCTCAATGGAATGAAGACGTGGGTGACCAACGGTCCGGTGGCAGATTTCTATACCGTGCTCTGCCAGACGGACCCCGTCAAAAAATTGAAAGGTCTCAATTTCTTCTTTATTCCCAGGGACACACCGGGTCTCTCCGTGAGCAAGCCCTTCGGTCTGCTGGGAACCCGCACCACCAAGATCTCCGAGCTGGCCTTCAACAATGTACGCATCCCCCTCGAGCACCAGCTGGGCGCAGACGGAAAAGGCCTCAGAAATCTCCTTTCCATCCTCTCCGAAATCCGAGTCATGACGGCGGCTCTGGCCGTCGGCCTCCAAAGGGCCGCACTGGACGACTCCATCCGCTATGCGCATGAACGGGCACAGTTCGGCCGTACCATCAGCAACTATCAACTCATTCAGGCCAAGGTTGCGAATATGGCGGTGGATCTGGAAGCCTCGAAACTTCTCACTTACAAGGCCACCCGCATGATCGATCAAAAGATCGATTGTCTAAAAGAGTCGTCCATGGCCAAGTACTTTGCCACCGAGGCGGCGTGCCGAGCGGGAGACGAGGCCACCCGGATCTTTGGAGCATACGGGTATTCCATGGAATATCCCGCCCAGAGGTATTACCGGGACAACCGCTTTCTGCTCTATGGGGGCGGAACCCACGAAATCCTGCAGCCGAACATCGCCAGGTGGGTCGGGCTGTAGCGAACGGTTGTTTTGATGGAGGAATTGGGACTCAGAGAAAATGACCTGAAGGCCCTGAAGGCCCTGCCGGAAAGGATGTCTTTGGGCCAGCATGTGTATGAGAGCCTCAAGCAGGCCATCGTCAAGGGCGACATGCCCCCGGGAAGAAGGATAGTGGAAAGCCGCGTTGCGGAGGCCCTGGGCATCAGCCGGACCCCTGTCCGCGAGGCCATCCACAAGCTGGAACGGGAAGCCCTGCTGCACAGATCGCCTGCGGGAGGCTTCTACGTCGCGGGCCTGACCCGTGCCGATGTGGAGGAGACCTTTGGGATTCGCAGCGTCCTGGAGAGTTACGCCGCCCGCCTGGCGGCATTGAAACACCGCAGGGAGGAACTGGAGCCTCTGGAAGAGAAAATCCGCGCATACCAGGCCGGTCTGGAAAAAAAAGACACGGAAGCCCTCCTCCGAATAAACACGGAGTTCCACGATCTCCTATACGCTCTCAGCAGAAGCCCCAGGCTGATTGCCATGATCAACAACTTGCGGGATCAAATCTACCGTTTCAGACAAGTCATTCTCAAAGTGGAGGAGATGGCGAAGACGAGCAATGAAGACCACAGGCTCATGCTCTCGTTTATTCGCAAAAGGGAGGCGGATAGGGTGGAAATGCTGGTCCGCGAACACATCCTGAGAGGACAGGAGATCGTCTTAAGGGAGTTTGACATGGAACAGGCGGACTGAGACGTCGTTTGATCATCAGGGGAGTGAAAGAGCTATGGCGGAGAGAACACTACGCATCCTTTTGGCAAAACCCGGCCTCGACGGACACGACAGGGGGGCCAAGGTCGTGGCTCACGCCCTGCGTGAAGCCGGGATGGAGGTGATTTATCTGGGGATGTATCAGACGCCCGAAGGCATCGTGCAGGCAGCCATTGACGAGGACGCGGATGTCATTGGCTTGAGTTACCTCTCGGGTGAGCACCTCGTCTATACCCCAAAG
>CAYVUX010000562.1:0-2532 GCA_964455075.1 uncultured Desulfobacteraceae bacterium
CGCGGCTAACGCCGCTCCTACAGAAACCCTTCCGACCCTCCTGTAGGAGCGGGCTCGCCCGCGAACGCTTTACTCCTCAAAAACCCATTGCTTTGTTTGCCGTTTGAAGCGGGCATGCTCGG
Source organism: uncultured Desulfobacteraceae bacterium (assembly GCA_964455075.1). GTDB lineage: Bacteria > Desulfobacterota > DSM-4660 > Desulfatiglandales > Desulfatiglandaceae > CAYVUX01. Next base: position 123 of record CAYVUX010000562.1, read on the forward strand.
CATCCGTATGTCAGCCGGCCGGAGAGCATTATTCGCGCTCGCGCCGCTCCTGCAGAAAGCTTTTGCCCAGCCTGTAGGAGCGGGCTTGCCCGCGAATATTAGTGGATGGAAATCACTGCACATCCAGGTATTGGATTCTCAAAAGGTTCTCTGTATTCCGGGTGGTGCGGAATTGCTCGTCGATTCTCAGGCCGCATATCCAGACGATTTTGTCCCCGCTGGTGATGATGGGAACACGGTCCCGTTCATTGGAAGGAATCTTAAGGTCGATGAAGAAATCCTTGACCTTCTTGCGGCCTTTCATCCCCAGAGGAATGAACCGGTCTCCGGGTCTGAAGTTGCGGACTGTAAGGGGATACGTCACTTTGTCTCCGTCCAGACATGCCGTTGAGGGCGAAGAGTCCTCGCGGAGGGCGCCGTTTGAGGGTTCGTCCTCTTCGACAACCAGTCTTTTCCCCAGGGCAGGCATGTCCAGTGTCCCCGGGCCTTGCATGGTATAGCAGAAATCGGGACTCTTCTCCCCGTTCACTTCGGAGAAGACCAATTGGTTGTAGATCCTTTTTACGAGGACGCCCCGGGGCAGATGGATTTCTCCCTGCGGCCGAAGCCCCGAGGAAAGCTCCGCCACGGCTTTCAGATGGCGTGTTCCCATCCCGCGAAGGGATCCGGTGAGTGTTGCGAAAATGCGCCTGATCACGCGGGGCTTCAATGCGTCCGGGAGCGAACTGAAGGAAGAGACGGGGATCTGAATGTGCTCGTGCTCCGGTCTCCCGGAATAAGCCCTCAGCCAGTCCCCGGCGCAGGAATCCAGCCACGCTTCGTCCGCCCTCATGATTCCGGCGGTCTGGGACAGAATGGCTGCAATGTTCGGCTGGATCGATTCGAGAGCAGGAAGGATTTCCAGCCGAATCCGGTTTCTCAGGTAATTCTTTTGGAGATTGCTGGAATCCTGCATGAAGGGTGCGCCTTTGTCCTCCAGGTAAGCAAGGATTTGACTCCGGGACACCTCAATAAGCGGTCTGATAATCCCTTGATCCCTGGGGGGGGGGCCCCCCGCCAGTCCCAGAGGACCGCTTCCCCGCAGCAGGCGCATTAAAACCGTTTCGGCCTGATCATCCAAATGGTGCCCCAGCGCGATTTTCTGCGCGGAAGCCTTCCTTTTTGCTTCGTCCAGAAATGCGTATCTCGCATGGCGGGACCGCTCTTCCAGAGATCCGGGTCCGTCCAATAGCTCTCTGGAGGCCCTTCCCTCCAGGAGATGGGTTTTCAGCGAGGATGCAAGCCCCCGGACGAACCGGGTCTCCTCTTCGTCCTCACCGGGTCTGAGCCCGTGGTCAAAGTGGGCCATGACGAGATCCATGTCCAGTTCGTCCTTGAGTGCCCAAAGCACATGGACCAGGCAAACAGAGTCCGGCCCGCCCGAGACGGCCGCTACGACGCGGTCGCCTTGCCGGATCATGCCATATTTCTCGACGGTGTTCCTGACGTTCCTCAACATGGGGTCGAACATCTGCGCAAATCCCTTTTCCGTTTCTCTTGACGGCCTTTGGAATAAAAATACCATCTTTACATAATAAACTCAATTGCTTCGGGTATCGACAAATCTCGGTGCCGTCGTGTCAAATCGGGCGGGCCTCGACATTTGTATTGACGAAATGAGGGGTGAAGGATACAAAAGACGGACCCTGGGAGCGAAAGGGATATCGAAACCGGGAGGCAAAAGGAATTCCCTTGGAGTCAAACCCATTTCATGAAAGAGTTCATGCGCTTTTTAATCCGGATACCGTAGCCGTGATCGGAGCATCGGACAAGCCGGATAAACTCGGATACCATGTGATGAAAAGCCTCAAGGAAGGGGGATTTCAGGGGCGGATTGTCCCTGTGAATCCCGGGGCCACAGAGGTCATGGGAATCGCCGCTTTTCCCTCGCTCGCCCACTATGCCGGGGACATCGAACTGGCAATCGTGGTGGTTCCGGCAGGAAAAGTGTCCGCCCTTTTCAGGGAATGCGAGGCCAAAGGAATCCGGGGAATTGTCTTGATCACAGCCGGTTTCAAGGAGATCGATGATCCCGAAGGGGCGGAAATGCAAGCCCGGCTCAGCGACATGACCGCAGGTTCGAGAATTCCCGTAATCGGGCCGAACACATTCGGTATGATCAACTTCCATCAAGATCTGAACGCCTCGTTCACGCCGGAGTTTTCAAGGCTGCGGCCCGGCGGGGTGGCCTTGGTGAGCCAGAGCGGGGGCGTATCCCATCTGCTGGCATTTCTCGGTATGCACCAGAATGTGGGCATGAGCAAGATCGTGGGGCTGGGCAACAGGCTGAACGTGGATTTTCCGGAGATGATCCAATACTTGGAAAGGGATCCGGACACCACGGTGATCGCTTTGTACCTGGAAGGGATGG
>CAYVUX010000563.1:0-2529 GCA_964455075.1 uncultured Desulfobacteraceae bacterium
ATGTCGCGGTATCGAGCAGGATTGAACAGATGACCGGCGGCGCAAAACCGGCAGGAGCGGCCGCATCCTCTGCCCAGCTCGACAAGCATCCGGTCCTTGAATTCCGTATCCGGGGTCACGACCACGGACCGGGCCGCGGGCTCGCGTGCGTACTCTGCGGGAAGTACACGGGCCGGCCGGATCTTCTCCGGCACCCCGGGACCGGCGGGCGTGAGAGACCGAAGCGATCCATACTCCTGATACGCAGGCTCATACAGGGAGGGGACATAGAGGCTCTCAAGACGGCCCGCCAGGGCGTACACGGCCTCTTCCCTCTCCAATCCGGCTTCCATCATCTCGAAAAGGGCGTTCAGAAACAGATCCACGTTGGCCTCGGCTTCCCCCAGTAGGAAGAAATCCATGAAATCGGCAAGAGGCTCGGGGTTCAGGAAGGTCGCCACTCCTCCGGCCATGACGAAGGGGTCCCCAGCCGTTCTTTTCGCGGCGAGCATAGGGATTCGCCCCAGATCCAGGATTTGGAGCACATGGAGATAGTCGTTTTCAAACGAAACCGAGAAGCAGACCATGTCGAAGCGCCTGAGCGGACTCTGCGACTCGAGCGACAGGAGCGGCCTTCCCGACCGGACATGGAGGGGCATTTCTTGACGGTCTGGAAGAAAGATGCGCTCGGCCACCACATCGGAACGTTTGTTCATCAACCCGTAAACGATCTGGAAGCCCAGGTTGGACATGCCGAGATCGTATCGGTTCGGGTACACCAGGGCAATGGAACGCTTTCCTCCCCAGTTCTTGTAGATGGTTCCGGTTTCTGCGGCCGTTCTGGCCCTATAAAGGGAAACAACATCCCCCGACACGGCGCGCTCCGACGGTTCTATTTGGGAAGCCCGACGCCCCCGGTACGGGTGCGGCTTCCGGGTCCTGTGAACACCATTTGCTTTTCGCGGATCGCTTCTCCGGCGCCTTCATCAATCCAGACCGAGCCGACGAAACGTGGGGATCTCCAGGTCGTCCTTCAAACCGAGCCTGCTCAAGAGGCTCTTCTTTCTTTTTCTGCCCTCTCCCTCACCCAGGCAGGCCGTCTGGCCGGTCTCTTTCCGCTGAAACGTGGGGATGTCCAGGATGCCTTCTGCAGCTTCTCCATCGAGAATTTTCCCGTTTTGCTTGACGCTCCACTTCTCCTTGGCCTCTTCGCTTGTCACATCCCGCAGGTTGACCACGTTGTTGAGAGCGGAGTCCTGGGAGCGCTGCCCCCTGCGTGATCCGCCCAGGCGGGAAGTCTCGCGCCCGATCCCCGTGGCGATTACGGTAATCTGAAGTTCGTCTCCAATGCCGTCGTCAAAGGTCACCCCCCAGAAAATCTCCGCATCTTCGTTGACCTCCCCCTTGATGTAGTTGGAGGCCTGGTCGATCTCGTCCATGGTCATATCCGAAGGCCCGGTAATGTTCATGAGGAGTCCTTGGGCGCCGCTGATGGAGATGTCTTCGAGAAGGGGGCTGTTGATGGCCATCTGCGCCGCCTCGGACGCCCGGCTTTCACCGCCGGCTTTGCCCATGCCCATGATGGCGGTTCCCATTCTTTCCATGACCTTCTTGACGTCCGCGAAGTCGAGATTGATGAAACCGTTGCTCATGATAAGGCCGGAGATGCCCTTGACCGCGTGAAGCAGCACATCGTCGGCCCGGACGATGAGATCCTTGAAGGTCGTGGTCTTGTTGCTGAGCGATTTGAGCCGTTCGTTGGGAATGACAATGAGGCTGTCCACCTCCTCCTTGAGCCGTTCGATGCCTTCCATCGCCCGCCTCATTCGAGGATCGCCCTCAAACTTGAAAGGTTTGGTCACCACGGCCACCGTCAACGCCCCCTGATCTTTGCACTGCCGGGCGATGACCGGCGAGGCCCCCGTCCCGGTTCCACCGCCCATCCCGGCGGTGATGAAGACCATGTCGGAGCCCTCAACGGCCTCCTTGATTTCCTTGAGGCTTTCCTCCGCGGAAAGCTTCCCCAGTTCCGGATCCGCCCCGGCCCCCAGGCCCATGGTAATCGACGGGCCCAGCTGCACCCTCTGGGAACAGGCCGAACGGTCCAGATCCTGGCAATCCGTGTTGGCGACCACGAAATCCACCCCGGTAAGCCTGTTTGCAATCATGTTGCTCACGGCGTTTCCGCCGCCGCCTCCAACGCCCACCACCTTGATTTTGGCGGTGTACCGCTCCTTTTGATCTACAATCTCGAATTTCATCATGCCCCTCCCTTTCTCTTCCGGTTAAGGATCATACCACGTCCTTGAACCATTTCTTCATTCGCCCCATTACGCGGTTGAAAATGTGATTGTCCCTGATACGGAATTTCTTTTTTCTCTTGCCCGCCTTCGCCCCGTAGAGGACGAGGCCGACCGCGGTGGCGTACATGGGTTTGTTTACAACCTCCTTCAGGCCGATGATACCCCGGGGGTATCCAACCCGGGCCGGGGCGTTGAAAATCTGCTCGGCCATTTCGGTGACCCCGGGAAGTTCCGCGGAGCCCCCCGT
>CAYVUX010000564.1:0-2526 GCA_964455075.1 uncultured Desulfobacteraceae bacterium
AGGACCAGACCGATGGAGGTCCCCAGGATGTATACCAGGTATTTACGGCCCGACGTCCGGGCTTCCGCATCCTGATGGTGCGTCACCAGGGGATAGGTGGCGAGGGAAAGCATCTCATAGAAGAGATAGAGGGTTAACAGGTTTGCTGAAAAGGCCACCCCGATGGTGGAGCAAAGGGCGATGGCGAAGAAGCAGAAATAGCGGCTCTGGCTGTGCTCTTGAAGCCCGCGCATATAGCCGATGGAATAGGCGGTGGTCACGATCCACAGGGAGGAGGCCACCAGGGCGAAGAGCATCCCCAGCGGGTCCACCCTGAATGCAATGGGAACGCCCGGGATGACCTGGGCCATCGTGTATACCAGCTGCTCCCCTCTTAAAACGGCCGGGACCATGGAGACTACGATCAGAAATTTTGCAGAGGCCGCCACAAAGGTCCAGGCCTCCCGTACGTTGGGCGTCCGGCTTGAGACAAGAATCGGGACTACCAGAAGGGACACCAGGACCGCCAGAAGCGGTTTTACGGAGATTATAGGTTCCATTTAGGTTGGGGGCCCTGTTTTAAGTCTAATTTATATCCATAAGGTTTATAGGCATTTCCCGGAATCGTGCCGGATCCAAAACTTAATGCACAATGGTCCGGGGAATAATGGGGTCAATGATATGGGCGACAATATCACCGGTATAAAATCCTACCGCTATCAAGCCCCCGGCCACAATCAGCAGCGGCACCACCATGCTAAGCGGGGCTTCGGCCATGGAGACGGATCCCGATGTGTCGTGGTGGTCATGGGCCTCCCCGTTGCCATAGTAACCCACTTCGATCAGTTTGAAAAAAAGCACGGCATTGACAAGGCTGCTGAAGACCAGCGCCGCCACAAACCCGTAGTGCCCGGCCTCAATCCCCCCTGAAATGAGGTACCACTTGCTGAAAAACCCGCATGTGGGCGGAACCCCGATGATGGAGAACGCACCGGCCACAAAGCCGATCATGGTGAAGGGCATTTTTACGAATATTCCCCGCAAATCATCAAACCCGTACCCCTTCACCCGGTACACCACGTTGCCCACCGCCAGGAAAATACAGAGGGTCATGATGGCATCGTTGGCAATGTGGAGGATGCTGCCGGTCATGCCTGCCCGGTTTCCGAGCCACGCACCCCCCACCATGTACCCCACCTCTGCGATGATGATGTAAGTGAGCATCTTCTTCACATCACGCGCCCCAAGGGCCATGATTGATCCCATAACGATGGCGATCACCGCAAGCCATACCACTGACGTCTTTAAGGCCAGAATGGAGAAGGTGTATTCCGGGGTAAATACCGTCAGCATGAGGCGGATCATCACGTAGATCATCACCTTGGTCATCAACGGCGCAACCAAGCTGCTGACCGCGGACGGGGCATAGGTATAGGCATTGGGCAGCCAGGCATGCAGCGGGAAAAAGGCCATCTTGAGCCAGACTCCCACCATACAGATAACAAATGCAGCCAGCACTACCTTGGAATCGTAAATTCCGGGCAGAATGGAAGCAATGTCGGCCATATTCAGTGAACCGGTTATGATATACAGATACCCGATCCCCAACAGGTAGAAACAGGCCCCGATGGTCCCCATGTACACGTAGTTGAGACTGGCGAGGGGTGCCCGGTCCTCACCCATGGCAATAAGGCCATAGCCGGTGAGAGCGGTGATTTCCAGCAAAACGTAGAGGTTGAAGGCATCTCCGGTAACCGTGATACCGAAAAGGCCGGTAACGAGGAGGATGTAGAGGGTGTAAAAGGCGCCGATCTTCTCTGGAAAAGACGCCTGTACGTCCTTTTTGGTGGCGATGAGGTTCAGGAGGGCCGACACGGAAACCACCACCAGGACCAGCGCGTTCAGGCGGTCCACATAATAGGCGATTCCCCACGGCGGCTCCCATCCCCCGAGGCGGTACAGGACGACGCCCCCGTCGGAGACCGGATCCGTGGCCAGCACCCGCAGTAGAAGGCCCACCGAAGCATATGTTGCCACACTGAGGCCGGCAACGGCTATGGGGAAACAGAGTCGTTTATTCACCCACCCGGCAATACTGATCAATAGGGCGGAGAGAAAGGGAGCAATAACGAGGAGGCCAGGGTACTGTAAGCTCATCGTACCCTTATCCGCGACAGGATTTCGTCTTCTTCAAGGGTTCCATACCGGTTGTAGACTTTAATGGCCAGAGCCAAAGCCACACCCAGTGTGGCCACCGCCACCACAATGGCGGTCAGCATGAGCACGTGGGGCAGCGGATTCATATACTGCGCAGCCTCGATGACCGACCCCGCGGTCTCATGATGCCCTTCACCCGGGCCATGGTGAATAATGGGAATGGTAGCCCCCTCCTTGGCACCGATAGAGACATAGAAAAGGATGATGGCGGTTTGAAATATATTGATGCCGATGATCTTTTTGATCAGGTTCTTTTTGGCCAGTACCGCGTACAGACCGATCATCATCAGTGCGATATAGATCCAGTAGTTGTAATGGTCTACAAGGGAG
>CAYVUX010000565.1:0-2525 GCA_964455075.1 uncultured Desulfobacteraceae bacterium
GATGGGCAGATTATATATCGCCAGTGCGCCCGCCAGCATCATGATAATGGCAATGACCCAGGCAAAGACCGGTCGATCCAGGAAGAATCTCGACAGCATCACACGCTCCCGTTAATTCATCGACTCCGCAAGCGGGCGGTTGGTTTCCGGCAGTTTTTCGACAGCCTCGTGGAGCTCCACGGGAACCGTTTTCACGGAGTCGCCCGGTCTTATGTTCAACGTGCCCTCAACGATCAGGCGGTCACCGGCGGAGAGACCCGAGGCCACGAGCCATTGGTTCCCAATGGCTCGGTCGAGCGTCAGCATCCGCTGTTGGACGGTGCCGCTCTCATCCACGATCAATGCCACGGGTTCCCCTTTCGGGTTGCGGCTTACTCCCTGTTGGGGGACAAGAATCGCCTGCTCCGCGGTGCCCTCCTTCATCACGGCCCGCACGAACATGCCGGGCAGGAGCAAATAGTCCGGATTAGGCACCACGATACGCAGGATGTAGGACCCGGTAGCCGGGTTCACCGAGGTAACATCGCGGAACTTCAGTGTGCCTTTGAAAGGGTAAGGTGTGCCGTCTTCCAGGATGATTCGGACTTTTTCCGCGTTTTCTTCACCTCTGCTGATGCGGCCGCTTTCCAGGCGGCGCCTGAGCCTCAGCAGTTCAACGGTCGACTGGGTCACGTCCACATAAATGGGGTTGACCTGTTGGATGGTTGCCAGAGGGGCGGCCTGATAAGCCGTTACCAGTGCCCCGTCTGTAACGCTGGACCTGCCGATGCGGCCGGAAATGGGGGCAGTGACCCGTGTGTAATTCAAATTGATTTGAGTCCTTTCAATCTCGCTCTTCCAATAGTCGATTTCAGCCAGGGTCTGATCCAGGGCGGCTGCGGCGTCGTCGTAGTCCTGCCTGCTGATGGCATTCTGCTCCAACAGTTCCTTGTACCGTTCAGCTCTCGAACGAACGGCAGGCAAATGGGCTTGCGCTTTGACAAGAGAGGCTTTGGCGGAATTGAGCGCCGCCCGGAAAGGAGCGGGGTCGATCTGGTAAAGCACCTGGCCGGGCTTGACTCGGGAGCCCTCTCTGAACAGGCGTTTCTGAATGATGCCGTTGACCTGCGGCCGGATTTCGGCCACGAGATGGGCGCGGGAGCGGCCCGGAAGCTCCGTGGTGAGCTCGACCTCTCGCGGCTCGATGGTCACCGTGCCCACCTCCGGCACGGGAGCCGGCCCGGGTTGCCGCTCCTGGCGGTTTTCACAAGCCGCCAGCCATAGAAGGCCCGCCAAGGCTGTCAACACGGCGGTCCATTTCATCGGTCCATGACCATCCCTTTTCGTTTGCATTGGAAGACTCCAGAAAATCAATGATGCGTGTATGGGGCGAGAAGGCCCATGCTCGAAGTTACGGCTCGGTCAGTCCTTTGAAGAAGATATCCAACAGGATATCCGGATCATCCGGAAAAGGATGGACATCGGGCGCTTCGAGCCAGAGCAGAAGGAACGCATTTACGGCACTGTCGAGGGCAACGGCCATTGAAAAAGGGGGTGCGATTCTCTTGAACCGTTCTTTTTTCATGCCGCTCTCAAAAACCAGGGCAAGCCTTTCCAGGAAAGCGTAATATCGGCTGCGCACCTCTTCATCCAGCCCCGCCTTGATGTTAAAGCTCGCTCCTCTGCTCTCGGCGATAAAGAGGCGAACAAAGGCAAGATTGCTGTGAAACCATTCCTCCTTGGTGCGTACATAGTTGCGCAGCTTCTCCGCTTCGTCGTCCGTGGCGTTGATTGCCCGAGCAAAGGCTTCGTCAAACCCGTCGCATTGCTCCAGAACCAGGGTCTTATAGAGGTCCTCCTTGGTCTTAAAGAACTTGTAGATGGTTCCAATAGCAAACTCGGCTTTCTCGGCTATTTCCTGCACGGAGACGTTGTGATATCCCTTCTCCGAAAAAAGAAGGAGTGCGGCCGAGAGCATCTCCTGACGCTGCCTCAATTTCTCTCTTTCTCTTCTTGAGAGCGTTTCGGTTTTCATGATTTTTGACTTTCTTTGACAGTCTCGGTCCCCTATCGGAACCTGATGGGAAATGTTCGTCTCCCGGCTGAAGCGGGACCCAAGAGGACTTGTTCCCCAGTATTTTCCTACAGCTTCAAACGGACAAGTGCTCCGGCAGGTCCCGGCTCAGCCCATGCCAAGCGTGAAAATGAATGCGGATTGCAAAAAGTGACTGCCGCTTCATACAATTGGATTGTTCTATATGTCAAGGAAAATGTTGGGGATTCTCGTATTTGGAAAATCGAGATATCTTTCTTTCGACCGACCGGCGACACAAGACCGCCGCGGGGAGAAAAGAAATATTGACTTTATATTCCATAATGGAATAGTCTAATATGGATTAGACATCGCAACCGCCAAGGTGTTTTCCTATGAAAACAAAACCTGCATCGGAATACGCCCTGCTGGGTGTGCTCATGAACGGCCCGATTCACGGCTACCAAATTCTGCGGTCCTTGAAGGGAGGCCTCGGCTCCACATGGCATATCCC
>CAYVUX010000566.1:0-2524 GCA_964455075.1 uncultured Desulfobacteraceae bacterium
CTCCGTAAGCAAAAGAACCGATTTCGTGGTCGCGGGAGACGAGCCCGGATCCAAGTACGACAAGGCCCGGCAATTGGGCATCCAAATCCTGGATGAAAGCGCGTTCAAGCACTTGCTTGAAGGCTGATTCTGCCGATAACCTCGGGCATGAGCGTCAACGACACAACCTGAGATTGAGCGGAAGAAAACCGGCACACATTGCCCATCCCGGACATCGCAGGAAGGAGCACTGGAGAGAATCCCACCTTGTTTCGGATGTTGGGATGAACGCATCAAACCAGCCGTTTTTTCGGAATAACATCCACCCAGACTTCGCTTCCGAAGATCTTTTTCAGATCCTGAGCCAAGGCCTCCAAGCTCTCAAGGCTTAGGCTTTCCACCACCAAATGCCGGTCATCCAGGAGTTTCAGCGTTCCGTATTGGTTGATCACTTCCGCGGCCTTGCGCACATCTGCGGTAAACCACCCTTTCATGTGAAACAGGAGATCTTCGGCAGTTGGTGGCCGTTCAATGGTCAAATCCACCCGGCGTTCCTTGGCCTCGCAGCCTAGCACGGCCTGTTCCCTGACGACCGGTCGCACCGCGTCATGCACCGCCGCGCATTTGAACCAGATCATTCCACGTTCCATATGTTTTCTTCGCCTCCGACATCGGTCTCCAGGCCTTGCGAAAGCCTGCCTTCAGCCTTGCTTGATATTTCTTTGCTCCCAAGATACAAATAGAAGCATTGCACGCCCTTGTCAATGGATCCTTCCTCAGGCTTTGAAGGTCAAAGACAAGATCGCACCGAGAGGCCCGCAAAGGCCTCAAAAGGAGCACAGTCATGGACATATTCGATGCAATGAAAACGCGAACAAGTGCAAGGTCCTTCCTGTCAAGGCCGGTGGAGAGAAAGGTGATCGAGGAGATTGTAACGTATGCCGGCCTTGCCCCCTCCGCCATCAACCTTCAGCCCTGGGAATATGTGATTGCCTACGGAGAGGAAAAAGACCGACTGGTCCGGCGTCTCATGAAAGTGCACGGCGAACGCAACGTGTCTTGTGGTCCGGGCACGGAGACCCCCCTTCCGGAGCGTTATGCTCAGCGGGGCAGACAGGCCTCGGCCGTTATGGAACCGCAGGTGGCCGCAAAGGGGTTTTCCTTTCAAAGGTTTGTGGAAGAAGGAAGCTGCTCCTTTTACGGTGCCCCTATTGCGATCATCGTCACCATGGATCGAATCTTTCCGCATATCCGATATTTGGACGTCGGTCTGAGTGTCGCCTACCTGGTTCTTGCAGCCCAGGCGAAGGGTCTTGCCGTGTGCCCGATCGGATTGTTGACCGCCTATGCGGAAGATATTCGCGAAGTTCTCGACATCTCTTCTCAAAAAGAAATCCTGCTCACCCTCGCCCTGGGATACGCCGACCGGAACGATCCGGTCAACAACTTCAAAACCCCCAGGGAACCCTTGGAGGAGATCCTTTCCTGGTACGAGTGAGGGGCGCCTACTTGAAGGCTGTCTGAAAACCGTCCCCCGCAAGCGGTCGGTTCTTTTTCATCCGCACGGGGAAGAACACAAGGAGCTCCGGAGACACCGCCCATGAATCAATCAGACATCAAGCGAACACGCACCATAACCTGGGACAATCCCCATGAAGGGGCCAGAAAAGCGGGTTCCATCAGTGGGCTGGATTATCTGAGGGCTATCCGAGACGGCAAGATCAGCCCGCCTCCCGCGGCCATGCTGATCGGGTACCGCATCGTGCACGTCGAGGAGGGGCGCACCGTTTTCGAGCTCGATCCGGGCGAATACCACTACAACCCATTCGCCTCGGTGCACGGAGGAATCGCGGCCACCCTTTTAGACAGCGCCATGACCTCCGCCGTCATGACCGTTTTGCCGGTGGGGTTGGCCTGCTCGACCATAGACATCCATGTGAGCTTCATCCGGCCCATCAGGGATGTTACCGGGACCGTGCGCTGCGAGGCCATGCCGGTGCACGTTGGAAGCCGTATCGCCACAGCCAGGGGGGAACTGAAGGACGGGAACGAGAAGCTCTACGCCCACGGCGTGAGCACGTGCATGATTTTTCATGCTTAGGGCTCACTGCAGCAAGAGGCAGGCGGCCCGAGCCTTTCGACACACGATCAGCCCGTTCGACAGCCGGGCACGCATAGCACTTCCCCGGACTCCGGCGCGTCCGATGCCTGCGGGGTATTTTCTCAGAGGGTTCCCCTTCGCAGCCGGCGGGGAAGCGGCAGGATGCCCCCCTCTTATTTCCGAAGGGCTGTTGACTCCGATGCCGAGGCCATGTTCTCGATCACCGCGGCTCCAAAACCCGAACACGGGACTTCCCAGGCCCCTTCCATCTGCCGGGCCAGATCATAGGTGACCCTTTTCTGCCGAATAGTCCGGACAAGCGCTTCCTCAATCCGATCCGCCGCTTCCGGCCAGCTCATGAAACGAAGCATTTCCGCGCCCGACAGTATCAATGAGGTCGGGTTGACCTTGTCCATCCCGGCATACTTGGGAGCGGTTCCGTGC
>CAYVUX010000567.1:0-2520 GCA_964455075.1 uncultured Desulfobacteraceae bacterium
GTCCGGGTCCGAAGTGCGCATGGCACGATCTACGGAAATGGAATCCCCGACACTCAATTCCAGACCGGCCTGTTCGGCAAGAGCGCTTTCGGGTTGAACGCCGATCGCCACAAGCACCATGTCGCAATCGAACGTCGTCGTGGTAGCGACCACCTTAAGCCCGCCATCTCCGCCCTCGATGCGGGCTGCCTCCTCCCCGAGCCCCAGCCGGACCCCGTTTTCTTCGAGCTCCCCCTTGACGACCTCGGCCAGGTCGGCATCCATCCACGGCATGAATCTGGGCCGCGGCTTGATCATCCGGACCTCGATTCCCAGGCCCCGCAGGGCCTCGCACATTTCAAGAGCAATATAGCCCATCCCCAGGATGACCGTTCTTTCGATTTTCCTCGAACGAATGAAGTCTTTCAGCCTCCGGCCGTCTTCCAGGCGCTTGAGAACCATGACGCCCGGAAGATCAAAGCCCGGAAGGTCCGGCTTGATCGCGGAAGCGCCGGTGGCGATAAGGAGCTTGTCATAGGGAATGCGAAATTCCTTCCCGTCCGAATCGGTTCCTGAGACGGACTTCTGTTTCCGGTCGATCCCCTTGGCCTCGTGGCCGGTTCTCACGTCGATACCCTGCTTTTCCCTGAAGACGTGGGCGGGGCGGACCACAAGCTCGTTGATGTCTCTGTCCGGTTCCGCGATGTTGTAAGGCATTCCGCATGCGCTGTAGGAAACATCCCGGGTCCGTTCGAGGACGGTTACCTCGATGTCGGGCACGCTTCTTGTCGCCTTGCTGGCGGCGCTCATGCCTGCGGCGTCTCCTCCGATAATGACAAATCGCATGGGTCTCCTTTCCTGGCTGTCGTTTGAAAGGTTCAGGATCCTCGGCCGCCGTCGTCTCCACAGGGGGATAAGTCGGGCTTGCGGGACCGGGCAGTTTGCGGCATCTGCCGGCGAAGGTTTTCCGCCGGACCTTGTTCAATTCTGATTCCTTGAAAGTGAAATTGCAAGGCTTTTGCTTGAAACGCCGCGGGGTTTCACGGTATCTAAGAGTCATCGGGAAATGAAAAACAGACGCTTTCAGGTTTCCGGTTCAGAAGTGGAGGATGAAGGCCTTCTCACGTATCGTGTGGGATGGAACAGGCCGGCCCGAATCGTTTCCGCGGAACGGAGCGTGAATGCCCGAGGACCCGAAGAGGTCCCCAGGGCTTTTTCCGAAAGCCTCCTATAAGGGGCCATGAAAAATGGAAGCATCAGGAAATGACGAAAGGAGAGAGACATGACAGAGTTCCGTATCGACTTCTCCGGAAAGACGGCCCTGGTGACGGGCGGAAGCCGCGGTCTGGGAAAAGACATCGCCCTCGCCCTGGCGTCAAAAGGCGCCCGGGTCGCCATCTGTTCCAGGAAACAGGAAAACCTGGATCAAGCCGTGGAGGAATTCCGGGGTGAGGGCGTGGATGTCCTGGCACGCGCCGCCAATGTGGGGAAGTCAAACGAGGTGGCCGCATTGATGGAAGACTTGGGGAACGAGTTCGGAAAGCTCGACATCCTGGTGAACAACGTGGGCATGAATATCCTCACCCCCTCGGTATTGGAGGCGGACGAGGGCCTCTGGGACAAGATCGTGGAAACCAATCTGAAGGGACCCTACCTGGTGTCGAAGCACGCCGTCGCCTGGATGAGAAAGGCGGGAGCGGGAAAAATCGTGAACATCAGTTCGGTCGCGGCGAGAAAGGCGGCCATGGGCATGGGGATTTACTGCATCGCCAAAGCGGGGCTGGAGATGCTCACGAAGGTGCTTGCCGTGGAGCTTGCCCGGGACGGCATCCAGGTGAACGCGGTGGCGCCGGGAATGATCAAGACCGGATTCAGCAAGCCCTTCTGGGGAAACGAGGGGCTCCTCAAAGAACTGGTCAAGACCATCCCCATGGGCCGCATCGCCGAAACGGCGGATGTGGTGGGTGCGGTGCTCTTTCTGGCTTCGGGGCTTTCCGACTTCGTCACCGGGGACGTGATCATCGTAGACGGCGGGTCCATGGCGTAGCGCCTCCCGGAATGCGGGCATGTGGGGGCGCTTGAAAGTGCCCCCCTCTTCTCTGATATCAAGCCGGATTTCGTCTGTGAGTTTGATGGCGGGCTTTCATCCGGATTCTCCTTGTATATTTCTGTTAACCCTGTTATATTGCGCTCGATTTCGCCACCGGGTAATGGCTCCTGTCAGCCGGATCCGAATCTGAACCTCCGCTGGTGCTTGTAGAGCGAAACATCTCATCCTGACAAATGCCTTGTTCTCATTGGGAGGGCGACCTTTCTCTCCTGGTAAGAAAAAGGACCTTCCAAAACCAATATGAATCCCCGGCGAAAAGGGAGACGGCCCCATAGAAACCAGCAATCAAAACGAAAGCAAATAGCGGGTGGTCTCTTGTAGCCGCCCTTGAGTTTATTCTCAGCGTGCTTTGAAACAGGAAGCAAACCGCTCAGCCGATCGGGCTGCGAACGGCCCGGCCGCCCTTGTTCAGGACGTGCGTGTAAATCATG
>CAYVUX010000568.1:0-2509 GCA_964455075.1 uncultured Desulfobacteraceae bacterium
ACCACCACGCGGCGCACCTCCCACCCCCTCCATTTCCGCCGCAGGCGGATCGCGGTTTTTGCCTTTCAATCAGGAAAGACAAAAAGAATCCTGTCTATCCTGTAAATCCTGTCAACCTCTTCTTACCAGGCAATTCCACATCACCCTGCGTGTCCTCCAAATCCCCCCACCCTATTCCAAGTAATTGACTTTCACTTCCGTCTTTACCGTTCCCACTTTTCCATCACGGTAGGCCACCTGGCTCTCCACCTTGATGCTGTCCTGCCGGGCGTAGATGCCCTCCAGGATGTCCCGGTAACGCTCCTCAATAGGTTTTCGTTTCAGCTTGCGCGTGCGGGTGAGTTCGGCTTCATCCGCATCAAATTCCTTGTGAAGGCTCACAAAGGCCTTGATTCGGGTATTGGAGGGGAGCACCTCGTTCACTTTTTGGACAATCCCCCCCAGGAGTTCCCGGACCTGTTCGTGCTGGGACAAGTCCCTATAGGTGGTATAGGATATCTTCCGCCGCTCGGCCCAGTTCCCCACATTTTCGTAGTCTATGTTGAGAATTGCAGAGACAAAGGGCTTGTCCTCTCCGCCGAACACCACCGCGTCTCTTACATGGGGGCTGAACCGGAGCCGGATTTCCGTGTATTGCGGAGAAAACTTGTGGCCGTCCGGGAGTTGGATCATTTCGTCCACCCGGTCCAGATAAATCAAATGCCCCTTGTCCAGCAGCCCCGCATCCCCTGTGTGATAATACCCGTCCCTCAAGACGCGGGCGGTGGCCTCGGGGTCCTTGTAATATCCTACAAAGACGCCGGGATTCTTCACCAGGATCTCGTCGTTTTCGGATATCCGCACCTCACAGCCGTCAAACGGGACGCCCACCGTTTCATACCGCACGTCCCCGTCCCTGTGGAGGGACACCAGACTGGCCTCGGTGGTGCCGTAGAGATTCTTGATGTTGATTCCAATCGAATGAAACAGCCGCATCATGTCCGGACTGATGGCCGCCCCGGCCGTGTAGCCCACCTTGTTCCCAGCAAAGCCGATCCGGTCCCTCAAGGGCGCGAATACCAGCACATCGCTCAATCTCCGCAGGGCCCGCCGCAGGGGGCCCGGGCTCCGGCACCTCTCTTTGTCCGCCAGGCACCTGTAGCTTACCCTGGAGGCCAGCTTGTAGCCGAGGCGCTTCATTCTGGTGCTGTCGGACATCTTCACCTCAATAGATGAGGCAAGGCTCTCCCACAACCGGGCCCCGTAAAAGATGATCTGCGGGGCAATGTCCCGAATGTCCGTCTGTACCGTTTCCGGCTTTTCAGGAAAATTGATGAGCAGAGGGACCTTCACCCCGCCCGCCAGGCCCAGCATTTGCTCGGTGACCCAGGCGGGGGAGATGTAGGAAAGGTAATCCTCGGAGGGGGTAAAGGGATTGTACTGTCCCAGGGCCCCAACGGCATACAGCAGGTTTTGATGGCTGAGCATGGCTCCCTTGGGCCGGCCCGTGGTCCCGGACGTGTAGCAAAAGGCCGCGATGTCTTCCCCCTTCCCTTCCGAAACACGCGCCTCAAACGCCCCCTCATGCTCCCGGGCATGTTCCTTTCCCGCGGCCTCCAGGTCATCGAGGGACATGATATGGGGGCTTTCGTAGAACCACAGCCCCCTGGGATCCCAGTATACGATCTTCTTGAGCTTTGGGAGGTCATCAAAAATTTCCAACACCTTGTCCACCTGCTCTTGATCCCTGGCAAAGACAAAGGTGGAGTCCGAGTGCTCTACATAATAGCGGACCTCGGAGGGTACGCAATCGATGTACACTCCTATCCCAGACCCCCCGAGGCACTGCGCAGCCCATTCCGCCCAATACCATTCCGGATCGTTGTCGCCCAGGATGAGCACCTTGCCCCTTTCTTCAAACCCCAGGGCCAGGAGTCCGTGGGCAATATGGCGGACCTTTTCGTAAACCTCCTGCCAGGTGTACTCGTTCCATATCCCATAGTCCTTTTTTCGCATGGCCACCCGGTTGTGCCCGTAGACCCGTGCGTTTCGCTGCAGGAGCTTGGCAATGGTATCCAGAGAGTCTGGGGAGATTTCGTGATGCAGCTTTTCGCCGCTCATCATTCCGCGCCTTTTCAATGGCAGATGAAACTCATTTCGTCATCCCGGCCAAGGACGTTCTTTCTCAAATCGCAATTCGTCATTCCGGATCCCGGATCGGAGTCCGGAACAGGCCGCGATCCGGCATCCGCCTGCCCTTTCTCCGTCATTCCGGCGAAAGCCGGAATCCAGGAGCACGCTGAACGCCGGATAAACCTCCATGCCCCCGTATCAAGCCCGAGCCAGGCCCCGATCCGGCATCCGACTGCCCTCTCTTCTTCATTCCGGCGCAGGAGACCGTGTCGCATTTCGTCATCCCGAACAAGCCCCGTGAAACGGGGCGCGATCCGGGATCCATAAGTGCTCGAAAAGGCGGCGTTTTGCTGGATTCCGGATCTCCCTTGCTTCGCTTCGGTCGTCCGGAATGACG
>CAYVUX010000569.1:0-2500 GCA_964455075.1 uncultured Desulfobacteraceae bacterium
TGTCATAGGGGTCCAGGAGAAGATGAAAGACGCCCGGCGTGTGCTGTCCCTTCTGGGTCAACACGTTGTACATGGTGCCGTACATCTTGTAGTCCGGGTTTTTGACGGCGTCCTTCCAAAGGCCTTCCAGCGGAGGCGGAAGTTCTCCCGGTCTCCCCCTCTCCATGTGCGCAACATTCAACTGGTCCAGGATATAGATGAACACGTGGAGAACGCCGCCCGGGTAAAGCTCCCTAAACCCGTCCATGCCGCCATATGCGCCGCAGGGATCATAAGGAAAGATGGCTTTCAGGTGGGGAGGCTCAAGCATGGCGGCATAAAATTGCGCAGCGCCGTAAGCCGATATTCCGACCATCCCGACATCGCCGTCGCACCATGGCTGCCCGGCAATCCACTCGATGAGGTCATAGAGATCCATTTCGGCCCCGAAAAAGGGAGACACAATCACGCCCCCGTCCTCCGATTTGCCCACCCCCCTCGGATTGCCGACGATATGGGCATAGCCCCTGGACGTGAGAAACCTCGAATCACCTGCCTCCTGGGCACCCATCCAAAAGGGCGACCAGGCCGGCTGCGCACCGACAGCCGGCGCCGTCTCGCATGCCTCCGGCGTTTGAAGATCCTTGTTGTGGGGCGCAAACGCCAGCAGGGCCGGGAATTTTCCCTCGGCGTCGGGTCTGTAGATATCAATGCACAACTGAACGCCGTCGCGCATGGGAACCATCACATCCCTGTCCCACTTCATCCTATTGTACGAGGGTTCGCGGTCATAGTGGGGCGGCGGTGAGTGCGGCCCCCCCTTCATGTAGATGCCGGTCTTTGGATTGACCTTCTGACCCATCTCTACCTCCTTTTGTCCGCTTTTCGTCCTTCAATATGGTCGCCGGGTTTTCAGGCCGTCCGCCACAGCCACGACCTCGGACCGAGCATCCTGAAACCCGGCCTGTCCATCCGGAAAGCGGGGTGTCCCTTCCCGATGAGGCCGGAAAGGGGTCTCCTATGCCGGTCGCCTTACAGGTGAGGAGTTACGGACCTAGCCACCGGTCTTATCCGCAAAAAGGATTCTTCGAGACATCCCTTTACGGTCTGACCTTGTATTTCTCGATGGGGACCGGCTCCGTGGAGAGGGTCATCTTTCCCCCTTCCTGCCGGATAATGACCCATTTGAGCCAGTTCTTGTTGTCCTGCTCCGGATAGTCCTCCCTGTAATGGGATCCCCTGCTTTCGGTTCTCATAAGGCTCGCCCTGAAGGTCATCTCAGCGCAGACGGCCATGCTTCTCGCCTCATGGCATTTGCCGAGGGCGTGGGTATCCTTGGCATACAGGTCCGTCTCCTGTTCTCGAATGGCCTCTATCTTCGAGATGGCCTCTTCCAGCCTTTCTTTGTTCTTCCGGAGGTTGTATTTCACTTTTCCCACCAGATTCTGTACTCCGTAGACGGCATCGGCCGGCTCAACCCCCTTGTCTCGTTCCAGGGGGGCGAATATCTCCTCCTTGAGCCTTTTTGCCTCTCCGTAGTCGATTTCAGGAGGAGGCGCCGCCTCAGCGACAAATCGGCCCGAGGCCGTGCCCCCCCTCCGCGAGGTAAACAACGCATTCATGATGCCGGAGCCCCTCAGCCGACCCGGAGGCGCCGGCACCGCCCCGGCCCATGATGAACCCTGGTAGCTTGCATCCCCGATGGCAAAGAGACCGTCCAGGCTGGCCATCATCTCGTGGTCCACCCTCAGAGGCGACAATTCGGCATTGAGGGCCGCCGTCACTTCCGCCCTTTCTGCAGCTGGCATCAGCCTTATGGAATTCTGGCGGGTCCAGAATTTTATCGCCTTGGGCAAGGGCCACCAGCCGGCGAAGGGCGCTTTGGGAGGCGCGTCGTTCGGGTCCATGTATGCGCCCTTGGCCGCGTCCACGTAGATGGGCCCCCTGCCCTCGTTGACTTCCTTTTCCATGCCGACAATCAAGGGGATGGGAACGTCCGGCTCCAGCTTGGTCACATATCTTTCGGATATATTCTCGCCTTTGGCATTGTAGAGATAAGAATAGTTGACGCCCGGCGAGTCCGTGTCCTTGCGATCCACGTCAAAGAAGTTTCCGAACTCGGCGTTCCTCATTTCCGCGCCCGCCCGATAGGCCGCGGCGATTCCGTCACCGCAACCGGAGGCCCAAAGCCTCTTCATCCTGAAGTTCTGGCTGCCGTTGGCCAGAACCACGGCCTTTGCCCGAAAGACGTAGAAACGGCCGTCAACGATGTTGAAACCCACCGCCCCCACGACACGGTCCCCCGCCGTCAGAAGATCCACCGTCTGGACTTTATTCCGTATCTTCACGCCCAGCTTGCGTACCTGGGCCCGCAAGGGAAAAAGCAGATCCAAATCCACGCCGGTCCCCGACCACAGTCCGGCCGGGTGCTTGGTTGTCTGAAGGTTTCCCTCCGGGTCCTTTGCCAGCTTCACGCCCCACTGGTCCAGGTCCTGTACTGCCGAATAGGATTCCCGGGCAT